>NZ_CAXATZ010000001.1:0-210413 GCF_963971605.1 uncultured Xanthomarina sp. | reverse complement strand
CATATTTGGGCAAAAGTGCTGGATGAATGTTAATTACTTTGTTGGGAAACTCATTTAAAATAAATTCTGGAAATTTCCATAAAAACCCAGCCAACACTATTAAATCTGGATCATTGGCTTTTAAAATGTTTAAAACATCATCTGTTTGCGAAAAGGCTATTCTGTTAAAAGACAAAGCGCTAACCTGTAGGTTTCTTGCCCGATCTAAAACTTTGGCATGAGGATTGTTGGTTAATACTTGAATAACAGACGCATGTGTTCTGTTTTTAAAATAAGTTATTAGGTTTTCAGCATTTGTTCCACTTCCGGAAGCAAAAATTACAATACGTTTCATCTATTAAAATAAATTAATCTACTATATAAAGCTACGTAGATGGGTGACATAGGGTTCAAATTTAAGGGAATGTTTGTTAATATCGATGATACTTGTTTTATTTACAGATTAAATGATTTGATTCTTTCAACAAAAAAGAATAAATATTAACAATTAGCGGGTAAAATTAAAATACTTCAAGGTTATTTAGTAAATTACATGCACATTTTTATGCTAAAGGTGTGTTTTAAAAATAAAGTTTTTTATTTTTGCCAACTAATTAAAACTTAAAATTAAAAGATTATGTCAGACATTGCATCAAGAGTAAAAGCGATTATCGTAGACAAATTAGGTGTTGATGAAAACGAAGTTGTAACTGAAGCTAGCTTCACAAACGATTTAGGAGCAGATTCATTAGACACTGTAGAATTAATCATGGAATTCGAAAAAGAATTTGATATCCAAATTCCAGACGATCAAGCTGAAAACATTGCAACAGTTGGTCAAGCTATCTCTTATATAGAAGCAGCAAAATAATTCACAAAAACTTATGGAATTAAGGCGAGTTGTAATTACTGGTTTAGGAGCACTAACACCTATTGGCAATACCAAAGACGAATATTGGGAAGCGCTTAAAAGTGGAAAAAGTGGTGCTGCACCTATAACGTATTTTGACACTGAAAAGTTCAAGACCAAATTCGCTTGTGAATTAAAAAACTTTAACGCAACCGATTTTCTTGATAGAAAAGAAGCGCGCAAAATGGATCGATTTACGCAGTATGCCATGGTGGCTTCAGATGAAGCCATTGCAGACTCCAAATTAGATCTGGACGCCATCAATAAATTAAGGGTTGGTGTTATTTGGGGAGCAGGAATTGGTGGTTTGGAAACCTTTCAAGACGAAGTATTGAACTTTGCAGCTGGAGACGGAACACCTAGATTCAACCCGTTCTTTATCCCTAAAATGATTGCAGATATAGCCCCTGGAAACATTTCCATTAAACATGGATTTATGGGTCCAAACTATACAACTGTATCAGCTTGTGCTTCATCGGCAAATGCTATGATTGATGCTTTAAACTATATACGTTTAGGACATTGTGACGTGGTGGTTACTGGTGGAAGTGAAGCAGCTGTAACCATAGCTGGAATGGGTGGTTTTAACGCCATGCACGCCTTATCAACAAGAAACGAAAGCCCAGAAACAGCCTCTAGACCTTTTGATGCTACCAGAGATGGTTTTGTATTGGGAGAAGGTGCTGGAGCGATCATTCTTGAAGACTATGAGCATGCCAAGGCCAGAGGTGCAAAAATATATGCTGAAGTGATAGGAGGTGGATTATCTTCCGATGCTTACCATATGACTGCGCCACACCCAGAAGGTATAGGTGTTATTGCTGTAATGAAAAATTGTTTGGATAATGCTGGCATTAAACCTGAAGACGTTGATCATATCAACACTCATGGCACCTCAACACCTCTTGGAGACGTTGCAGAATTAAAAGCCATCTCAGAAGTGTTTGGTGAACATGCAAAACATATCAATATCAATTCAACAAAATCCATGACGGGACATTTGTTGGGAGCTGCTGGAGCCATCGAGTCGATTGCTGCCATCTTGGCCATAGAACATGGCGTTGTTCCTCCTACAATCAATCATGAAGTAGTTGATGAAAATATTGATCCTGAATTAAATTTAACATTAAACAAAGCACAAAAACGCGACGTTAAAGTAGCCATGAGTAATACCTTTGGTTTTGGAGGACACAATGCCTGCGTATTATTCAAAAAATTAGATTAAACCAACGAATGAAAAACATTCGAAACATACTAAATTCCCGTTCTAAAAATGACGGGAATTTTTTTGTGTTTATCCACAAAATCCTAGGTTTTAAACCAAAATCCTTAAAATTTTATAAAACGGCATTTACACACCGTTCTATGAATATTAAGGACAGCCAGGGCAACACCATAAATTATGAGCGTTTGGAATTTTTAGGAGACGCCATGTTGGGAGCAGTTATTGCTTCGCACCTTTATGTTGAAGTACCTAGTGGAGACGAAGGCTATTTAACAAAAATGCGCTCCAAAATAGTAAGTCGCGAACATTTGAACGAACTGGGAAGAGACCTGAACTTAATAAGTTTAGTTGAAAGTAAAATTCCCAAAGGACAATTTGGCGATAACATTCACGGCAATTTGTTTGAAGCTTTGGTAGGAGCTATATTCCTTGATAAAGGATATAAATATTGCGAAAAATTTATCTACAAAAAAGTCATTATACCTTATGTGGATATTGAAAAACTGGAAGGTAAAGTCATTAGTTACAAAAGTTTGCTTATTGAATGGTGCCAAAAAGAAAAGAAAACGTTCGATTACCACGTGTATGAAGATACAGGTAACGACGATATTAGACACTTTTCGGTTAAGCTCTCTATAGACGATAAAGTGGTCGCCAAAGCCAGGGCAACGTCCAAAAAGAAAGCTGAGGAAAAAGCTTCCAAGCGCGCCTTTTTTGTGTTCCAAAAACAAATATCCCGAGAATTTTAAGTGCTTTTTTTCTTTACTTTAATAGTGTTAAGATTAAATTAACTTAACTTTATTGAAAAGGATATGTCTTATATTTACATAAGAAATTTGTTATGGCAATAAAAAAACTAAGTTTGGACGATTTTTTTGACGATGAGGGTTTTACGCTTATAGGAATCCATACATCCTTGGAAGATTACAGATTGGCCTATTTACTGAACTCTAAATTAAACATCCAACTTAAAAGGAAAAAAAAAGATTTGGATTTTAGCAATCGAGCCTTTTACTCCATTTATGAATGGGAGGACAATAAACAGCTTGTTACTTGGAATTTAGTTTCAAATATGTGCAAAATAGAATCTGCCAATACAAGTATTGATAAGGGTTTATTTGTAGATTCCGAAAAAATAATTGAAACTTATTATTTACTGCCAGAATTAAAAAAAGTTAATTATTTATTGAAAATCAACGACGATCAATTTCCAACAAATAAAAGCTTAAAAATCATTAACAACATACAAGAGATTGCCCAAATAGTTACTGCGTATCAAATTAACCTGGAGCCTCTTAAATCAAAAAACAATTTAATATTCAATTAAAAAAGAATACCATTTCACGGAAAATACATATGTTAAAAAGAAAGAAAACAAAAATTGTAGCCACTTTAGGCCCAGCAACTAGCACCAAAGAAATATTAAAAGGTATGTTAGATGAAGGTGTTAACGTGTTTAGAATAAACTTTTCGCATGCCAATTACAACGACGTTAAAGAACGTATTGAAATGATACGTGATTTAAACGATGCGTTTGGTTACAATGCTGCCATTCTTGCCGATTTGCAAGGCCCTAAATTACGTGTGGGAAATATGAAAGGTGAGGTTTTTATGAACGAAGGGGACGAAATTGTTTTTGCTACCGGAAAACGTTTTGAAGGCACCAAAGAACGTGTGTACATGACCTATGATAAGTTTCCTCAAGATGCTCAACCAGGAGAAAGAATCCTGTTGGATGATGGGAAACTAATATTTGAAGTGGTTTCTTCCGACAGGAAAAGTGAAGTCAAAGCGCGTGTTGTTCAAGGAGGTCCTTTGCGCTCAAAAAAAGGCGTAAACCTGCCAAACACAAATATTTCGCAACCAGCACTTACAGAAAAGGATATTGAAGATGCCCTTTTTGCTATAGAACAAAAAGTAGATTGGATCGCGCTTTCATTTGTGCGCCATGCTGAAGACCTCATGCAATTGGAAGAGTTGATCAGTAAACATAGTGATCATAAAATCCCCATAATTGCTAAAATTGAAAAGCCTGAGGCTGTAGAAAACATTGATAAAATTGTAGCTTATTGTGATGGTTTAATGGTGGCTCGTGGCGATTTGGGTGTGGAAATTCCTGCTGAAGAAGTGCCTTTAATTCAAAAGAAACTGGTTTTAAGGGCCAAACAAGCCAGGATTCCTGTAATTATTGCTACCCAAATGATGGAAACCATGATTTCCAGTTTAACGCCTACACGAGCAGAAGTTAACGATGTTGCCAACTCTGTTATGGATGGTGCAGATGCTGTGATGCTTTCTGGTGAAACCTCTGTTGGCAGTTACCCAGTTCAGGTTATCAAGCAAATGTCCAATATTATCAAAAGCGTTGAAGATTCTTCATTAATTAAAGTCCCTCAAGTACCACCTCATATACGTACAAAAAGGTACATAACAAAGTCTATTTGTTATCACGCAGCAAACATGGCCAACGAAATTGATGCCAAAGCCATCTCAACACTTACAAATAGTGGTTATACAGCTTTTCAAATATCGGCTTGGAGACCAAGTGCGCATATTTTGGTCTTTAGTTCCAACAAACGTATATTAACACAACTTAGCTTGCTTTGGGGCGTAGAGGCTTTTTATTATGATAAATTTGTGAGCACAGACGAAACCATTGAGGATGTCAATGCCATTGCCTGTAAAAAAGGGTATCTGGAAGCAGGTGATATGTTAGTGAGTTTGGCTGCCATGCCAATTCAAGCAAAAGGGATGGTAAACACCTTACGTGTTACAGAAATTACAAGTTGTGATTTTGATAAAAAAAATTAAAACTCAAACTGTAACTGTACACTTACTGCCTTTTTTTCTTCTAATTTCTTTTTTGTTTTTTCAGTATTGAGATTGGATAATGAGATTCCCAAAAGCCTAACAGAGTTTTGCAATTTCTCTTGAAACAGTAAATCTTTGGCAGTTTCTAAAATAATGCTTTTATCACTTATAAAATAAGGTAAAGTCTTGCTTCTGGTTTGTAATGTAAAATCACTGTATTTAATTTTTAAAGTTATGGTTTTTCCAGACACCTTACTTTTAGTCAAACGTCTGGAAACCTCTTGGGCAATATGCTCCAGTTTTTCAAGCATAAAAATTTCACTGGATAGGTTTTCATTAAAAGTACGCTCTGCAGCTAAGGATTTTCTGGTTCTTTTGGGTCTTACTTCAGAAGTATGGATACCCCTTACTATGTAATAATAAAACCTACCAGACTTACCAAAGTTTGTGTCTAAATACTCCAGGGATTTTTGTTTTAAATCCTTGCCTGTAAATATGCCCAATTGATACATTTTTTCAGTAGTTACTTTACCAACTCCATAAAATTTTCTGATATCCAAAGCTTCAAGAAATGCAAGCACTTCTTCTGGGTTGACCGTTTTTTGTCCGTTAGGCTTATTATAATCGCTAGCTACTTTAGCCACAAATTTATTAATGGAAATTCCAGCAGATGCAGTTAAACCAACTTCCTTAAAAATTCGTTCCCTTATTTCCTTGGCAATTAAACTGGCACTTGGATTGCCTTTTTTATTTTGGGTAACGTCTAAATACGCTTCGTCTAGAGATAGGGGTTCAACCAAATCGGTATAATCGTAAAAAATAGCTCTAATTTGTTTCGATATTTCATGATACCTATCAAAACGAGGCTTCACAAAAATTAGTTCCGGACAGTTTCTTCTGGCTTGAGCACCACTTAAGGCGCTTCTAACACCAAACTTCCTGGCTTCGTAGCTGGCAGCACTTACCACTCCTCTTGCGCCTCCTCCACCAACAGCAATGGGTTTCCCTTTTAACTCAGGGTTGTCCATTTGTTCTACAGAAGCGTAAAAAGCATCCATATCCACATGAATAATTTTTCGAATTGGTAAATTGTCTTGCATCATGTAAATTTATAATATCTTTATCAAAAAATGATATCTCTAAATGGGTAAAACAGCAATCATACTTGGTGCAACAGGTTTAACTGGAGGTTTGTTGTTGGAACAGCTTTTAATGGATAACAGATATACCAAAATCAAGCTGTTCTCAAGATCTTCCTGCAATATAAAACACGAAAAGATTGAAGAACATTTGGTTGATTTGTTGGATCTGTCTTCCCAAAAAAGTAAGTTTTTTGCAGACGAGGTTTTTTGCTGTATTGGCACCACAAAAGCCAAAACACCTAATCAAGAACAGTATCTTCAAATAGATTATGGAATCCCTGTTATGGCAGCAAAACTGTGCAAGGAGAACAATATAAACACATTTTTGGTTATATCGGCCTTGGGAGCAGACAAACACAGTAAAGTTTTTTACAATAGAACCAAAGGACGGATGGAAGAAGCTGTATTCATGGAAAAAATCCCAAATACTTATGTGTTGCAACCTTCTTTGATTGCCGGAGAAAGAAATGAAAAAAGATTGGGGGAATATTTAGCGAAATTATTAATGAAACTTGTAAACCCGTTTTTGTTTGGTTCGCTTTCAAAATACAAATCCATTCATCCTATAACCATAGCGAGAGGTATGATTGTTTTGGCTAATGGCTCTCACCCATCAGGACGGATTGTTTCAGATGAAATTAAAAAAATAGCAAACAATAAATAGATTCCCATATGTATGGGAAAGTAACATGATTGAAATAGAACGTAAATTTTTAGTAAAAAACAACAGCTTTAAAAATGAGGCCTTCAAAAAAATCCATATAAAACAAGGGTTTCTAAATTCGGATAAAGAACGAACCGTTCGTGTAAGACTAACAGATAGTCAAGGGTTTTTAACCGTAAAGGGATTATCTGGCAATAACGGTTTATCCAGATTTGAATGGGAAAAAGAAATCAGCAAAACTGATGCTGAAGCCCTTTTTGAATTATGTGAAAAAGGCCTGATTGAAAAAACCAGACACCTAGTTGAAACTGGGAACCATATCTTTGAAATCGATGAATTTTTTGGCGACAATGAAGGATTAATTATAGCAGAAATAGAACTGAACCACGCTACCGAATTATTTAAAAAACCTGCATGGCTTGGAGAAGAAGTGACAGGAAATATAAAGTATTACAACTCGCAATTAAGCAAGCAACCTTATAAAACTTGGTGATATGAAAACACTTAAAAATGCCTTATCCATAACCTTATGCTTCTTGGTTTTTACAGCCTGTAAAAAAGACACCAAGGGAACCGAAGCTGAAGTTTCAGAAAAAGTAACAGACACCATAGTTATTGAAAAAGTCGCTCCCATAGAAGTTGAAAAAACCAGACAGGAACTAAAAGAGGACCTAACCACAAAAGGTTTTCAAACCTTTGACTTTATTGATAGCAAAACTCAAGACACTATTTTAATGCAACAATATTTTATGGCTTTTTTAAAAAGTGGTCCCATTCGTTCTCAAAACGAAGAAGAAGCTGCCATGTTGCAGGAAGCACATTTAGCTCATTTAGCACGTATGTATAAAGAAGGGTATGCCGATTTAATTGGGCCTTTTGGAGATAATGGAAACATTCGTGGCATTACGGTTTACAACGTACCAACCCTTAAAATGGCTGATAGTTTGGCCCATTTGGACCCTATGGTAAAAGCAGGAAGACTTGAAATAGAGATACATCCATGGTGGGTTGCCAAAGGGCAATCCTTACGTTAATTGAAAATGGTACTCACGTTCCACTTTACAAATTCTTACATGATACCAGTTGTACCATTGGTTTTTACCTTTTTGTTGCGCTAACAGATGTTCGGAATGCTGTTTCCAACTTTGTATGGCCTCTAGACTTTCCCAATAACTTATGGTAATACCAATATCGTTTCTGGCAGATTCCATACTTAAAAACCCTTTTTCCTGCTTGGCTAGGGTTTCCATTTTTTGTACCATCTCTTGGTAACCCTTAATATCTTCATTTTGTTTTGAGGTGAAAATAACTGCATAATATGGTTTCTGCTTATTCATTGTAAATACCAATATAAAGTTCCCCTTTGTCGTTCATGCTTGCTCGATACATGCCAGACGTATTGAATTCCATAACCATATTTCCATTTTTATCTACGGCAATAATGCCACCATCACCACCAAGTTCTGGAACCTTGTTCTGAATGACTTCTTTGGCAGCTTGTTCCAAACTCAACCCTTTGTAATCCATAAGTGCAGAAATATCATGAGCTACCATAGCACGAATAAAAAACTCTCCCCAACCTGTACTGGAAACGGCACAGGTGTTATTGTTTGCATAGGTTCCTGCGCCAATTATAGGCGCATCACCAACACGTCCCCAACGCTTATTTGTCATACCCCCTGTAGATGTTCCTGCTGCTAAATTACCTTTCTTATCCAAGGCAACACAACCAACAGTTCCAAATTTTGAATTTTTAATAGCTGCATCATAAAAAGCTGTTTTACGGTTTGCTTTATCTGCGCCTGTATTAGCTTGATCTGTAGCCGGTTTTTTGTTCTCATATTCTTTAACACGTTGTAAGCTCTTAAAACTGCGTTCTGTATAGAAATAACTTGGATCTACAATTTCCAGTCCTTGTTCTTTGGCAAAAACATCAGCACCATGTCCAGCCAACATTACATGTGGCGACGCTTCCATAACTGCCCTTGCTAAATTTATTGGATTTTTAACAGTCTTGGTCCCTGCAGATGCACCAGCATTCAATGTGCTGCCATCCATAATGGAAGCATCCAGTTCATTAGTTTCTGCATTGGTAAAAACGGCGCCTTTACCTGCATTGAACAACGGCGAATCTTCTAGGACATTAATGGTTTTTTCAACGGCATCCAAACTACTTCCTCCGTTTTTTAAAATTTCATAGCCTACTCTAATGGCTTCTTCCAGCTTTGATTTTACACTTGCTTCATAGGCATCAGGCATGTTCTCTTTTAAAATATTTCCAGCACCTCCATGGATTACAATGGCAAACTCATTGATTTGAACAGTTGTTGTATCTTTTGAAACCTCTAAGCTGTCCTTGGACATCTGTCTGCTATTCGACAAAGCCTTTAATTCCTCTTCGTTTTTACAACCAAACAAAACAACGAATATGGATAAAAAATAGAGATACTTTTTCATAACTGTAATTATTTAAATTGAGTGGCTTAAAGTTACATTTTTTTAGAAAAGCCTTCTCAAGCGAAACCGACTTTTTATTCTTATCTTCGCATCTAAATATATTAATCAGTAAAAAAACAAGTAAATATGGAAGCCATTGCTACCGATTTCGGAATTGAAACAGCTCTAAAACAACTTGGAGTTAAAGATATAAATGATGGAACCTCAACAGGTTCAAACAACTTTTCTAATGGAGACATTATAGAGAGTTATTCTCCTGTTGATGGTAAATTGATTGGAAAAGTAAAATCATCCACTAAAGAAGATTATGAAAAAGTAATGACTGCTGCTACCACAGCTTTTAAAACGTGGAGAAGTATGCCAGCCCCTCAACGTGGTGAAATTGTTCGCCAGTTTGGGAATAAATTAAGAGAGCTGAAAGAGCCTCTTGGGAAGTTGGTTTCTTACGAAATGGGAAAATCTTTACAAGAAGGTTATGGAGAAGTTCAGGAAATGATTGATATCTGCGATTTTGCAGTTGGGTTGTCCAGACAGTTAAACGGGCAGACCATTCCTTCTGAACGTCCTGGACACGTTATGAGGGAACAATGGCACCCAATTGGGGTTGTTGGTATTATTTCGGCCTTTAACTTCCCGGTAGCCGTTTGGAGTTGGAACACTGCATTGGCATGGATTTGTGGCGATGTGTGTGTGTGGAAAGCTTCAGAAAAAGCACCTCTTTGTTCCGTAGCCTGTCAAAACATTATAGCTGGCATTTTAAAGGAAAACAACTTGCCAGAAGGTATTTCTTGTATTGTTAATGGAGTCTACAAAGTAGGTGAAATGATTACTACAGACCCACGAGTGGCTTTAGTATCTGCTACAGGTTCCACCAGAATGGGGCGTATAGTTGGAAAAACCGTTGCTGAACGTTTTGGGAAATCTTTATTGGAGTTAGGTGGCAACAATGCCATTATAATTACGCCAACTGCCGATTTAAAGGTGGTGGTACCTGGTGCTGTGTTTGGAGCTGTAGGAACCTGTGGACAACGTTGTACCTCTACAAGACGATTAATTATTCATGAATCGGTTTACGATAAAGTTAGGGATGCCATTGTTGGGGCATACAAACAGATTAAGATTGGTAATCCTTTAGATGAAGCCAATCATGTTGGTCCATTAATAGACAAAGATGCTGTGAATACCTATTTAGCCGCTATTGAAAAAGCAAAATCTGAAGGTGGACGTGTTATAGTTGAAGGTGGTGTGTTAGAAGGAGAAGGTTATGAAAGTGGTTGTTATGTAAAACCAGCCATCATTGAAGCTGAAAACCATTACGAAATAGTACAGCACGAAACATTTGCCCCTATTTTATATATCATGAAATATTCTGGCGATGTTGAGAATGCCATTGAACTTCAAAATGGTGTTAATCAAGGGCTTTCTTCTGCTATTATGACCAATGAATTGAAAGAAGCTGAAAAATTCTTGTCATTTACTGGTTCAGACTGTGGAATTGCCAATGTAAATATTGGAACCTCTGGTGCTGAAATTGGTGGTGCTTTTGGTGGCGAAAAAGAAACTGGTGGAGGACGTGAGTCTGGATCTGATGCTTGGAAAGTATATATGAGACGACAAACAAATACCATTAACTATTCGGATGAATTACCTTTAGCCCAAGGCATTAAATTCGATTTATAGAACCTTATATTAGTGTTAATTTTTTAAGACCGTTTTCAAATTGAAAACGGTCTTTTTGTTTTTGGGGATTTTACTCATGCCTTAAAACAAATTTGACATTAAATCGCCATAGTTGAATTTTTTTTAATATCTTAATAGTCACTAACTTAAAAACCAACTAATGAATAAAAAAACACTTTACCTAATAGGTATTTTGTTAACCATTATTATTGGCAGTATTTTATACAACTTTCTTTGTGGCAACAATTGCTCCATAAATACTTCCAATAATGCTTCAGAATTGGTTACAGAACCTGTTTCAGATGCTACCAAAAATGCTTTTATGGTTAAAGACAATCAAGGTGGCTTGGATTTATTTATAGATGATAATTTAAATTTTAAGATTTCCAGCTTTAATATATTGGAACCTGTTGCCACAGCTGTTAACAGTGGTGTATTAAATGTCAAAGATTACCTTTTAACAGATTCTTTAAAGATTATAAATATTACTGGCTTTTACTCAGCAGCAGAAAACAACATTTCGGCTTTTCCAGATCTGGGCTTAGCTAGAGCCAATGCGGTTAAAAATTATTTTGTTTCTACAGGTATTCCTTCCAAAAAAATAAACACCTATGGTGAGTTGGACAATAACATGAAACCAGATAAAAACAATATTTATTATGGTCCTGTATCTTTTTCGGTTTCCACTTTAAATGATACCGATTTGAATGAAGACAATGCTGTAATTACCATAGGCAATAACTTAAAGGAACAACCATTGGTTTTGTATTTTGATGTGGCTGAAACCTCATTAAACCTAACAGAAAACCAAAGACATAAAATTGCCAATCTATCGCGTTACATTGACAAGGTAGAGGATGCCATGATTCAAATTATTGGCTATACAGATAATACGGGAGATAGACATAGCAATATAAAGCTTGGTCAGCACAGAGCCGATTTTATTAAACGCTATTTAGTGGGTAATGCCATCCCGGAAAGTAGGATTCAAGCCAGTTCCCAAGGGCCGGACAATCCTATAGCAACAAACGATACAGAAGAAGGTAGAGCCAAGAACAGACGTGTAATTGTAACCATTAACTAAACTAAAATAATTATGAACTGGTGTATTTTAATTCCCATAGCCATAGGTGTCATTTGTGCCTTGTTAGGCTATCTTTTGGGGCAATCGATTGCAAGAGACGAAAACAACCAAATTGATGTATCTGTTTACAAAAGCCGAATAGCGCAATTGGAGTCGGATTTGGCAAAAAGTAAAACACATTTGAATGTACAAAGCATTCTTTTTGATGCTGATGCTGCCAAGGCTGTTTTTGGTAAAAAAATAAAGGAAAACGACCTAACCATCATAGAAGGTATAGGACCTAAAATTCAGGAACTTTTTCACAATCATGACATTAAAACCTGGAAAGCCCTTTCCGAATGTTCTGTAGCCAAATGCCAAACAATTTTGGATAGTGGAGGGTCCAGATATAAGATGCATCGTCCAGACACATGGCCAGAACAGGCTAAAATGGCATACCATGGCAAATGGAACGCCTTATTGGATTGGCAACAGGAGTTACATGGCGGTATGTAAAAGCCATGCCATATTTCTAAAATAAAACAAGCCCTTACTGTCTTGGTAAGGGCTATATTTATGTTATTTTTGTACCATGCTTCAGGTAAAAAACATGTCTTTTGGGTATCATAAAAAACCCATTCTAAAAAATATTGATTTTCAAGTCGATAAAGGTGAACACCTTTCTGTAATTGGTGAAAGTGGCTCTGGAAAAAGCACTTTGCTAAAATTGCTCTACGGCGAAATGGATGTTCATGAAGGTTCCATTTTTTGGAAAGACACTCAAATTCTTGGTCCAAAACACAATCTGATTGTAGGTTACGATTTTATGAAATACGTGGCTCAAGAATTCGATTTAATGCCTTTTATTACTGTATCTGAAAACATTGGAAAACATCTCTCCAACTTCTATCCTGAAGAAAAACAAGCACGTATCAAAGAACTGCTTAAAGTTGTAGAACTCACAGAGTTTGCTAACACCAAAGTGAAACTTTTAAGTGGAGGACAAAAACAACGTGTAGCTTTAGCTAGAGCTTTAGCCAAAGAGCCAGAAATATTATTATTAGACGAGCCTTTTAGTCATATTGATAATTTTAAAAAACAAAGCTTAAGACGTAACCTATTCAATTTTTTAAAAGCAAATAACATTGTTTGTGTTGTTGCTTCACATGATAAGGAAGATGTGTTACCTTATTCCGATAAAATGATTGTTTTGTACAACTCGAAAATAGTTGCCAACAACACTCCGGAACATTTGTACAAGCATCCTAAAACACCTCTTATTGCTTCCTTTTTTGGGGAGTTTAATGTGATTGATGGGAAAATTGTTTACACACATCAATTAAAAATTGTTGATCAATCAAATTTAAAAGCTACGGTTAAAAAATCTTACTTTAAAGGAGCTTCTTATTTGATTGAAGCAGATTTAAATGGAAATTCCATATTTATTGAAAATGAAGAACCCATTGAAAATAACAAAGAAATTTACTTGATTACCAAACAGACACAACCTTAAATTCCTGTTCCCTAAAACTCACTAAATCACCAACCTGTTTTCCTATTAACAATTTCCCAATAGGTGTGTTAGGCGAAATAGCATAATATTTTTTACTTTCAATAACTAATTCTCCAGCACTAATAGCAATAAAATAATTTGCCTGTGTAGTAAAAACCAAGCTTCCTAAACAAACCGTTTTAGAGCTTTTATTAACATCTATTTTAGTAAGCAATTCTTGTAATTTTTCTGTCTCAGCCAGTTGATTACCTGCTTTTTCGCGCTCCAATTGCAACATGGCACGTCCTGTTTCATGTTTGTCTCCTGCCGAACTTTTGGTTTCAGAGGTTAGGGATTCTTGAATTTCTACAATGGTATTTTTAATGACCTCTAATCGGTTATTACAGTATTCAACACATTGCAGGTATAATTGTTGTTTAATGGTCATAATAAACCCTTTACAGGCTATAATTTAATTTATTTATACTCCAACTTCCCAAAATAACCCATCTGTCTTACAATCCAGATTTTTCTGCGTTCTATATAATTGGTAGCTGGATTGGCTTTATATTTTAACGGATTGGGCAAAATAGCTGCAATGGAAGCTGACTCATACTGTGATAATTTGGAAGCTGGTTTTTTATACCAATATATGGCAGCAGCTTCGGCACCATAAATACCAGGACCCATTTCTATACTGTTTAAATATACTTCCATTATGCGTTCCTTACTCCAAATGCTCTCTATTAAAAACGTAAAATACACTTCCAAGCCTTTTCTAAACCAACTGCGTTGTGGCCATAAAAACACATTTTTTACTGTTTGCTGACTAATGGTACTGGCTCCTTTAATGCGCTTTCCCTTTTTGTTATCCAGATAGGCTTTTTCAATGGCCTCTACATCAAAACCATTGTGTTTTAAAAAGTTTTGGTCTTCACTACAAATCACGGCCAATTGTAGATTTTTAGAAATTTGATCTAAGGAAACCCAATCGTGTTTCCAGCCCATGGGTTTTTGGTCCTGATAATTTTCTACACTTCTAATCACCATTAAAGGTGTTACAGGCACTGGAACCCATTTATATAAAAACACCATGCCTATTGAAAAAACCAATAGCCATAACAAAAGTTTAAAAATGAATTTGAAAATTCTTTTCACGGCCTTATTCTATTAAATCCACTATGTCCCTACCAATTAAACTACCAATGGCAACTCCCATGCCTCCTAACCTTACGCCACAATATACATGGTTTGAAAGCTGTTTAACAATGGGCTTTTTAGTTGTTCCAACTCCCATAATACCGGACCAGCTATAATCTATCTCGAAGTTGGTTTTAGACAAGATAACGGTTTTTAAAAGTTCTTTCAACTTATTCTGAATGAGTTCTGTTTGAGCAAATTCTGTAGTTTCCTCAGTTTTAAAATCTAGGTTTCTACCTCCTCCAAATAAAATTCTATTGTTGATGTTCCTGAAATAATAATACCCTTTATCCAAGTGAAAAGTGCCCTGAACATGAAGATTTTTAATAGGTTTAGTAATGAGCACTTGTGCTCTTGCTGGTGTTACCTCTTCTTGAAGGAGCTGAGATGCAAAACCGTTAGTAGTGAAAATAACATTTTTGGATTGAAACTCCACTTGATTGGTTTTTATTTGAACCCCTTTTGAAATATCCTCATAACTTTCAACCGTTATATTATTTAAGATTTTTATACCTAGGGATTGTACTTTTTGAAGTAAGGCTTCCATCATTTTACCTGTGTCTATTTGTCCTTCAAACGGATTGAAAATATAGGTTTCTTGAATGTTTTTAAAACCAAATACATTGTTTTTAAGCTGAAACACCTGGTCTTTAAAAAAAGGCTGCAACAAGGTATTTACCGTTTCTCTTTCTGCCAAACAGGTTTCGAACAGTTGGGTGTCTTTTTTGGTAAAAAGTTCATAACCTCCCAATTGTTGGTAATATATGGTTTGGTCGCTTAAATGTTGTCTTAAAAGCAGTAAACCATCCAAGCGTTTTTTTACAAGTTCCAGCACTTCTTGTTCTGAATGTGTTTTTAAATCGTCCAGAATTTCACTTAAACTGCCAAAACAGGCAAAACCGGCATTTTTGGTGCTCGCGCCTTGTGGCAATATGCCTTTTTCCAGAACAAGTATGTTGGCTTTTGGGAATTTTTGCTTTAACTGTAAAGCACAATTAAGTCCTACAATTCCACTTCCAACTATGGTATAGTCGATATGGGTAAACCACGATTTTATTTCCCAGTATGATAATTGCATGTTTGGTGGGTTGCTAAAAAGTAAAAATAGTGTTTTGTGTTAAGGATAGAGCAATTGTTGGAGCTCTTTTTTTTGGAAAAAAAGCGACTTGCGATAGCCTGGCTTTTACTTTGTTAAAGTAAAAGAACACCCTAAACAAAAAAAACTCCGAAGTTGCTTTCGGAGTTTTTAATCTAGTCTTCTGTTGGTTTTTGCATTACAAAATCTTCCATAAACTTGGTGGTATAGTTTCCTGCCAAATAATCTGGATGTTCCATAAGCTGTCTGTGAAAAGGGATGGTTGTTTTTACACCTTCTATCACGAACTCGTCTAGGGCACGTTTCATTTTGTTAATGGCTTCTTCACGTGTTTGCGCAGTTGTGATTAACTTGGCAATCATGGAGTCGTAATTTGGTGGTATGGTATATCCTGCGTACACATGCGTGTCCAAACGTACACCATGACCTCCTGGAGCGTGCAAGGTTGTTATTTTTCCTGGCGAGGGACGAAAATCGTTGAACGGATCTTCGGCATTGATTCTACATTCAATGGAATGTAAGTTTGGTGTGTAGTTTTTTCCAGAGATTGGCACTCCGGCAGCTACAAGAATTTGCTCACGGATTAAATCGAAATCGATTACCTGTTCTGTAATTGGGTGCTCTACTTGAATACGCGTATTCATTTCCATAAAGTAGAAGTTTCTGTGTTTATCTACCAAAAATTCAACGGTTCCAGCACCTTCGTATTTAATGAATTCGGCTGCTTTTACGGCAGCATCTCCCATTTTTTTACGTAAAGCAGCTGTCATGAATGGAGATGGCACCTCTTCGGTTAATTTTTGATGGCGTCTTTGTACCGAACAATCCCTTTCCGATAGGTGACATGCTTTTCCGTTAGAGTCTCCTACAATTTGTATTTCAATATGTCTTGGTTCTTCAATAAGTTTTTCCATGTACATATCGTCGTTTCCAAAAGCAGCTTTGGATTCTTGTCTGGCAGATTCCCACGCTTCTTTTAGTTTTTCTGGTTTCCAAACGGCTCTCATACCTTTTCCTCCACCTCCAGCAGTAGCTTTAAGCATGACTGGATAACCAATTTCCTTGGCAATTTTTTCGGCTTCTTTAAAATCCTCAATAATGCCATCGCTTCCTGGTACACAAGGTACTCCTGCAGCTTTCATGGTCGCTTTTGCAGATGCTTTGTCTCCCATTTTGTTAATCATTTCGGCAGAGGCACCTATAAATTTTATTTTATGTTCTTCACAGATTTTTGAAAATTTAGCGTTTTCCGATAAAAATCCGTAACCTGGATGTATGGCAT
Source organism: uncultured Xanthomarina sp. (assembly GCF_963971605.1). NCBI lineage: Bacteria > Pseudomonadati > Bacteroidota > Flavobacteriia > Flavobacteriales > Flavobacteriaceae > Xanthomarina > uncultured Xanthomarina sp. Next base: position 193,412 of record NZ_CAXATZ010000001.1, on the reverse strand, counting down.
CTGCATTGGTAATTTCGGCAGCTGCAATCACATTCGACATTTTTAGGTAAGATAAATTACTTGGTGGAGGCCCAATGCATACAGCTTCGTCCGCAAACTTAACTGGTAAGCTTTCGGCATCGGCTGTAGAGTAAATGGCTACCGTTTTTATGCCCATTTCTTTACAGGTTCTAATAACACGTAGTGCTATTTCTCCTCTATTGGCAACTAATATTTTTTTAAACATAATTTTATTGAGTATATAAGTTTATTGTTTTGTGCATTTGTGGTTCTGGTTTATAAAAACCTGGAACTTTAAATTTTAAACATTAAACTTTAAATTATGATGGATCAACTAAAAATAAAGGTTGATCGAATTCTACTGGTGATGAATCGTCAACTAAAACTTTTACAATTTTTCCAGAAACTTCAGATTCTATTTCGTTAAATAGTTTCATGGCTTCAATAATACACAATACATCCCCTTCCTTGATGGTTTGGCCAACTTCAACAAAAACCGGTTTGTCTGGAGAAGGTTTACGATATAAGGTTCCTATTATAGGCGATTTTATAGTGATGTATTTAGAATCTTCTGCAGTTGTTGTTGCAGTAGTGGTTTCGGCAGCTGCTGGTTGAGCTGCTGGTGCTGGTGCTGGTGCTGCTGGTTGAGCCACTGGCGCACCTACAGGAATTTGCTGTACATAGGTTGTTGTTTCCTGTTTGTCATCACTACCTGTTTTAATAGTGATTTTTACATCTTCTGTTTCTAATTTAACTTCACTTGCTCCTGATTTGGCAACAAATTTAATTAAGTTTTGAATGTCCTTTAAATCCATAATTTTAGATATTAAATTTTATTAAGTAGTTAGTTAGGAGTTATAGGCCCATTTTAAATAAATGGAGCCCCAAGTAAATCCACCTCCAAAAGCTGCAAAAATTAAATTGTCGCCTTTTTTCAGTTGAGATTCGTAATCGTTTAATAATAAAGGTAAAGTGGCTGATGTGGTATTGCCGTATTTTTCAATATTCATCATGACTTTGTCTTCCTGCAATTCTATTCTGTTGGCTGTGGCATCAATAATGCGCTTGTTTGCTTGGTGTGCCACCAACCAAGAAATGTCTTTGGTTGTTAAATTGTTTCTATCCAATATTTTTACTGCCACATCTGCCATGTTAAAAACGGCGTTTTTAAATACGGTTTTTCCATCTTGAAACACTTGATGTTTGTGTTCCTTAATGGCTTCTGGTGTGGATGGATACGAAGATCCTCCATAGGTAGCCTGTAAAAATTCCCTTCCAGAACCGTCACTTCTTAAATACTCGTCCTGCAATCCAAAACCTTCTTGGTTAGGCTCAAAAAGTACAGCTCCTGCTCCATCTCCAAATATGATACAGGTTGCCCTATCTTCATAATTTATCATGGACGAGTTTTTGTCTGCACCTATTAAAAGTACTTTTTTGTATTTTCCAGATTCGATATATCTGGCAGCAACAGACATGCCATATAAAAAACTGGAACAAGCAGCTTCCAAATCGAATGAAAAAGCATTCGTGGCTCCAATATGCGTTGCTGTATAAGCAGATGTTGAAGCAGCTTTCATGTCTGGAGTGGCTGTTGCAACAATTACCAATTCAATATCTTTGGGGTTTACACCACTTTTATCAATGAGGTTCTGGGCAGCCTTTATGGCCAAATAAGAAGTTCCTTTACCGTCTTCTTTAAGAATTCTTCGTTCTTTAATTCCTGTTCGTGTGGTAATCCATTCATCATTGGTATCAACCATGCCTTCCAGCATTTTATTGGTCAATACATAATCTGGCACATAACCACCTACAGCTGTAATTGCTGCTGAGATTTTACTCATAATTTTTAAAGTTAATTTGGCCCAAAATTATTGCAAATTCAATTAAATAATCATGAAATGTATGAAAAACAATTCATTTTGGTCTAATTTAATGCAAATTAAGTCGTTTTTGACTTCTATAAAAATTTAAAACAAAAAAAACGCTCACAAGTGAGCGTTTTATTATATGCATGCATAATACTTATGCTAAGTTTTCTTCTACTTCAGAGTTATCTATAAGAACTTGTCCTCTATAATATAACTTACCTTCGTGCCAGTGAGCTCTGTGGTATAAGTGTGCTTCTCCTGTAGTAGGACACGTAGCAATTTGAGGTGCTGTTGCTTTATAATGTGTTCTTCTTTTGTCTCTTCTTGTTTTAGAGATTTTTCTTTTAGGATGTGCCATTTTCTATGTTTATTTATCCGTTAATAGTTTCTTTAATGTATTCCAACGAGGATCCGTTTCCTCTTCAGTTTCTTTGTTTTCTTTAAGCTTTGGGCTTAATTCTTCTAATTTTTTAAGTATTTCTGAATCTAGTGTTCCGTCTTTAACTCCTGGGTGAACCCTTTTGGTAGGAACAGATAGCACAATGAACTCGTAAATATATTGTTGAATGTTGATCTCGTATTCACCATGTGGCAAAATCAATATATCTATTTCTTCATCGTTCAATTCCTCTCCAAATTTAACCACTATGTCAAATTGGTTTGAAATTTCCTGGTTGTAAGCTTCATTTGTTAAGTCACAATTAATGTTTACGGTTCCAGAGATTTCGAAATGCAACTCAAACAAGGTTGTTTTTTTGTCGAACAGAACATCTACATTTACAGACGAGCTGTTAAATTCTTCATACTCAAAATGTTCAAAGAACGTATTATTAATTTGATACTCAAAATGATGCTTTCCTAGTTTTAATCCTACAAACGGAATTGTAAACTCTTTCAATCGCTTCATTTTCACATCTAATTTGAGCCTGCAAATATAACAAATAAATTTTTAGATAAAACAACTTATAAACATTTTTTTGTTTATATCTTTTTTTGTCGTGTTTTGAGAATGTTTTTGGTTAAATGCTCGTATTCCTTCCTGTTTTTGAAGATTTGAATAGCGGCAAAAACGGCTTCTTTAAAAGAACTTTCGTCTGCTTCGCCTTTTCCGGCTATTTCAAAAGCTGTTCCATGGTCTGGAGAGGTCCGTACTTTGCTCAATCCTGCTGTAAAATTCACTCCTTTACCAAAAGCAAGTGTTTTAAAAGGGATTAAGCCTTGATCGTGATAAGCTGCAATTATGGCATCGAAATTTTTGTAATTTTTAGAACCAAAAAAGCTGTCTGCAGCATATGGTCCAAATACCAACCTGCCTTTGTCCCTGATCTCGCTTAAAGTAGGCCTTAAAACCTCATCGTCTTCTTTACCAATAACACCATTATCGCCAGTATGGGGATTAATGCCCAAAACGGCCACTTTTGGTTTTCTTATTTTAAAATCTTTTTCAAGGGATTGGTATATAATATCCAGTTTGTCTTTTATTAACTGTTTGGTAATGTGGCCGGAAATGTCCTTTACAGGTACGTGGTCTGTAAGCAAGCCTACCCTTAGGGTGTCTGAGACCATAAACATTAAACTGTTGCCTTCAAGTTCTTTCGCCAAATAATCTGTGTGACCCGGGAAATTAAATGCATCCGATTGAATGTTGTGTTTATTAATTGGTGCCGTTACCAAAACATCAACATGGTTGCCCTTAAGGGCTTGGGTTGCAGCTTGGAGCGATTTAATGGCATAGGCGCCCATTTTTGGGTCTTCCTTCCCAAATTCAATATTGAATTTATCGTTCCATACATTGTAAACATTTAGTTTTCCATGTATTATTTGGTTGTAATTATTAACTCCGTTAAAATTTAATCCCAAATTAAAATGTTTGTTTAAAAATGAAATGGTCTTGACAGATGCAAAAATTACAGGTGTGCAAAATTCCAGCATTCTAGGGTCTTCAAAAGTTTTTAAAACTATTTCGCCTCCTATGCCATTTAAGTCTCCTATAGATATGCCTACAATTATATTTTCTTCGTTCTTCATTAAAATAAGATAACTTTTGTTTGTAATTTTACACTTGCAAATTTAACCAAATATTCGACATATATGTTTACTGGAATCATTGAAAGTGTTGGAGTAGTAAAAGATTTAAAAAAAGAGCTACAAAACTTACACATAACCATTACCTGTAATTTTACAAATGAACTGAAAATAGACCAAAGTGTTGCCCATAATGGTGTATGTTTAACGGTTGTCCATATTTCTGGAAATGAATACACAGTAACCGCTATTGAGGAAACCTTAAGTAAAACCAACCTTAAACAACTACAAGTAAACGATTACGTAAATCTTGAACGAGCCATGAAACTTGGCGATAGATTGGATGGACACATTGTTCAAGGACATGTGGACCAAACTGCCATTTGTACAGATATTACGTATGAAGAAGGCAGCTGGAAATTTACATTTCAATATGATGCGTCCCTGAATAACATAACCATTGAAAAAGGTTCCATAACGGTTAATGGAGTAAGCCTAACGGTTGTAGACTCTGAAAAAGATTCTTTTAGCGTGGCCATTATACCCTACACTTTTGAGCATACCAACTTTAAAAATTTTATTAAAGGTACCGAAGTGAATTTGGAATTTGATGTGATTGGGAAGTATGTAACCCGATTGATGAGCTTAAATTAACGTTTCAATAATTTTTTAACACCTATAACAATCCCAATGCATAAACCAGCTAAAACCCCTCCATCTATAGGAAGACCAGGTGGTGGTGGTGGCAGTGGTGGTGGTGGTGTATTTTGAGCAATACAAACAAAGCTTATTAATACAAATAAGATTGAGGCAACCATTTTTTTGTTTTGTATCTTCATTTGCTTGTAAATGTATAAAAAAAAGCGACCTAACAAAATAAAAAACGCAAAAAATGTCTATGAAGTGCAAATATCTTCGACAAAGCGCATGGTTTTGTAAATTCGCTATTGACTGTTTTATTTCCCAAATATATGTTTTTTTGACTTAAATAATCATTTATTTTCGTTTATATCCATTAATTACAGGATGTAAGGTAACTTAATAAACACAAAGGGGAAATCTGTTATGAACCTTGTTCCTTTAATATAAACGTTTAAGCCAGATGTATATTTTATTATCAATAAATTAATCTTGCTGAACCTAAGTCTTAAAAATAAAGAATTAAAACGGATATCCAATGGCAAAATTCAGGATAGGCTTGGAAACATCAAAATGAAAACGCTCTCCTTTGGGTAGTGCTGGATTGTGAAAAGGGGCAGCCAAATCAAAACGGATAACAAAACTTTGAATATCTACCCGAAGTCCTACTCCTGCTCCCATTCCCAATTCGCTTAAAAAATCACTGCTAAATTTATCTTTTCCGTTATAAGTTGGGTTTTCTTTGGAGTTCCAGATGTTACCTGCATCGGCAAAAACAGCACCTTTTAAGAAGGAAACTATTGGGAACCTATATTCCAAATTGGCCTCTAGTCTTATATTTCCTGTTTTGTCAAAATAATCACTATTGGTTCCGTCTGTATCTGGGTTATAGGTTCCAGGTCCCAAAGACCTAATGTTAAAAGCCCTAACACTGTAAGGCCCTCCAGAATAGTATTGTTTTACAAAAGGAACCACATCAGAGTTCCCATAAGCCAAACCATAACCACCAAAAAGCCTAGCTGCAATAACTTGCTCTTTTTTAAAATTAAAGTGATAATGCAAATCGAGATCTGCTTTGGCATATTGCGCATAAGCCAAACCTAAAAATGTTTTTGGATTGCCTTCTCCTTGATCCTTGCCAAATAAGCTTATGGAATTTCCTGCTATGTCAAAAGTGAAGTTGACATAAAATTGATGCGTTTTTTGGGTATCAACCATTTCATTGTAGGAAAAGGAATAAGTAAGTCCTGCAATAAACTCCTGCTCAAAACTTCGTCTTAAAAACGGATCGTTATCCAAAATCTCTTCAAATTCTGGAGTGGTATCGTAAAGCTGGGTGTAATTAACGGAAATAGGGTTTATTTCATGGGTTACAAAACGGTTGGCATCCCATAAATAACCAAACAACGCTGTTCCGGAAAGCAAAGTGTACAAATCGGTTCGGTCCAAATAATCAATACTTAAAGAGATCTTGGTTTTTGGTATGGAGTATTTAAAAAAGTTATTGTCTATTTTAATGGGAAACAGAACCCGAGGAAAAATAAGTTCGTTTTCCAGTCCCAATTCCAAACTGGAGTTTCCAGAATTCTTCTCACCTCCTATTTGTGTTTCATAGCCTATTTTAGGGCTAATATTAAAGGTTTCGCCTCCTCCAAATAAATTTCTGTTACTTAAGGTTAAAGCAAAAGCTGGACCTGCAAAGTTATTGGATTTTGTGACCACTTGTAGCTCTGCCCTTAGGGCTCGTTTATTTAATGGCGACAAATAAATATTGGCTTCCAACCTGCCCATACTGTCTGTTGCTATGGTATCCAGTTCCTTGTACTGAATATTGACATATTTGTAGGCACCAATGGTTGACAGACGTCTTGCCGTATTTCTGGAGCCTTCCGGATTGTAAAGTTGCCCTTCATTTAAAACAATAAAAGGGTCTAAATATTTGGGTTTGAAAAAAGTTTCCTTTTGAATATAATTTTTTTCGTTATAACGTGTTGTAGCCGTTTGAACAGAGTCGGACACCTCGTAATTTGGGTAGATATTTATTTTAGATAACCTATAAGGAATGAGGCTTTTTTCTGGAACCTCATTTTTAAGTTTTAAAAATAAATCGAATTTTTTGTTGTCGTATCTGTTGGTGTCTGCTTCAAAAATTAAAAAATTATTGTTAAAATTGTAATAGCCTTTCTTTTTAAGCGCTTGGTCTATTCTTTTTCTCTCTAATTTCATACTGCTTAAATCGAATCGCATACCCTCTTTAAAAGGCGATTCCTTTACCAGGTTTTGAATGTCTTTTTTAATGGGATTTGGCAAGGTATCCAATTGATAACTTTCCATTCTGTAAGGTTTTGTAACCTTAACTGTATAATCCACAGACGCTTTTTTTTCTTCTTCTTGAAAGGCAGAGCTAGCCCGACTATAGAAAAACCCTCTGTTTTCCAGTCGGTTTAACAGCAAATCTTCCACGTCATAGGTTTCCACATCGGACTGATAGACTGGCGCTTCACCAAATTGCTTATAGAGCCAACGGTTGATGAATCCTGGATGTTCTTTTTGGTTTTTATAGTGATAATACAAGCCCAAGTACATACCTAAAAATTTGGAGTTGGGTTCTGGACGTAAAACACTTTCCAATTCTGCTTTTAAAGCAGGTTTATTGTCAATTACAGAATCTGATTCTATGGTTAGGGTAGCTCCAGTGTATAAACGTTCTTCTTCTGGAATGTGTTTGGTAATACTGCAAGAATAAAAACTTCCAATCAAGAACAGGTAAATAAGTTTGTATGGTAAATTAAATTTCAATTGTTCTACTTTATATTAGTTCTTTTTTTGCTCCATACTTTTGTTTGTGGCTGCTTCTTTTTCTTTTCTTTTTTTCTCTGCCTCATTCTTGGCTGCCTCTTTTTCGGCCTTTAATTTTTTCTCTTGTTCTGTTTGTGCTTTAAACAAGGCATCCCAAAGTTCGCTGTATTTGTTAAACTCTTGGGTAAAAATAAGCGCAATGCCACTTACAACGGTTTGGCCATCAATAACATTTTCAAATTCATTTCTGCTAAAGCCTTTTAATCTATATCTGCCACTTTCAGTCAATAAATATTCGATACTGACATTACCAATTATGGGTGTTTCTTCTCCCGTGGAACTACTTCCTTCAATATCCACTTCACTTCCAACCCTTACAATCAACCTTTCATCAAACAATTTTTGCTGGGCAGCAATATCCAATTGGGTTCGTTGTTGTGGTGAAGTCCCTTGATAATCTGTATAACTATTGATACCAAAATCGAGTTCAAATCCTGAATTTCCCAATAATTTATCTGTAAACACATTTAATTGATCTGCCACGGCATCGTTTAAATTGTCCCTTGCTATGGATGCTACTCCTCCTGTACTGCCATCACTGCCAGGATCTGGGTAGAACCTATTTAAAACCAAAAGGGAAAAGACCTGTTTGTTCAATTCGTCTTCTTGATTGTTTAACTGCTGAATCCTTCCGTACACTTGACCTCCAACAGCACCTTGTTCCTCTTCTGGCATATCTAAATTAAACGCAATTTCAGGTTCCATAAGTTGGCCATCAATGTTTAGATAGACATAAAAGGGCAGTACTTGACGGAATTTCCCCTTAACGGCAGGATCGTCTCCAGAATATACAGGAGCCATTAAGGAAGAGGCTGAGGCTTCTACTTCATAAAGTGCCTTGACATCCAGTTTCGCATCAAAAGGATCTCCAGACCAAGTAACACGACTGCCTGGCACCAATTTAAACTTTCGGTTAACCAATTTGTATAAATTTAATTCATAATGACCATCCAAAACCTCATAAACCCCAGAGAGTTTTAAATTCCCATTGGGATTCATGGTCATGTTAAAATCGCCTTCGCCCGAGACCTTAAAATTATCGCCAGTTTCTTCATCAATGATAATGGTTACAGTGGCTTTTTTTCCAATTTTTAAGAGGGCTGAAATATCAAACCCTTTAATGGTTGCCGTTTTCTCTTGGGTCCTGGTTAAAATAGCATCTGGATGTTCCCTATTCACAAAAATCACCACACCATCACGCTCTTCCACATTGACCGTAGCCGATGGCAAGACATAGGTAATATCTGTATCGGAACTTACTGTCATGTCCATGTTTACTTTAGGTATTTGCAGATCGCCAGTTATGGTAGCCGTTCCATCAAAACTAGCTTGTCCATAGAGAAAATCGTTGTCGTCTTTTGTGGCATTGATAACTTGGAAGTCGTTGGCGCTTACTTCCAAATTGAAAGTGGGATTAATAAACGATTTTGTCCCTATTTTTCCAGACATTTCAAAAGTATTGCTATTGGCATCACGTATTACAAATTGATCCATGGACAAACCGGAATTATCAATGTTCAAGGTTTCGTCCTGAAGCGTAAAAGCCGAATTGAACATGGCTATTTTAAAATTGGCATCCTCAAATTTCAAAGTGCCTTCGTATTTTGGTTCTTTGGTCGTGCCATATAATTTAAAATTCCCTGAGAAACTACCTGCTGTTTCTGTTATTTCCCCTTGTGAAAACCCTGTAAGGGCTTTCATATTGAATTGATTGATATCTAAATCCAAATCCAAACGTGCACCTGATTGACTTGCCACATAATCGCCGTGAAAATCAAAATCCACTTCTCCTTCTTTTAAGCTGGCATCAAAATCGTAGCTATCGTTTCCTAAAGATGTGGCATCCACCTTAAAAACACCTAAATCCACATCCATTACACGAAGGGACTGAACATCTAAATCTGCCACAATGCCTGTATCCTCAAAAGGTTCTTCCAAAATAAAATGGCCATTAAGGTTTCCAGAAGCCAACGTATCGTCTGGATTTAAATAACTTAAAAAACCGCTTAAATTAAAATTCTTAAAATCTATAGCCACATGGTCTTTGGGAATTTCAGGAAACGCATCGGTTATTTCAATGACTTGATTGCCTTTGGTCATTTTAAAATTGTTGAACACCAGTTTTTTATCGTAAATAAGAATGTCATTGGAATCTGGAATAGTCCACGCCGATTTGCTTAAAATAAGGTTGCCTGGAACAACATGGTATCGCAATTCCTCGCGACTTCCAGTAATCTTACTGGAAATCTGGGCCAAAATTTCGGTATCGTGATATGCTAAAAAGTCCAAAGTCAATTCATTATTGGTTTGGTTTCCGGAAATCACCGTTTTTTGAATGTTTAAGGGTCCAGCCTGGATGTTGTTAAAGCCTAAATTAAAATTAAATTTATCTACATCTGTATCCATGGAAAAAGCCAAGCTATCCAACTCGTAACCATTGTAATTGATTTTTGGCGCTGTAATATTTGCTTTCAGTTTACGTTCTGCTTCTTCAAAATCCACTGAAATATCAATGGTGTCAAGGTCTTTAACATTTACCAAAAACACATCGTTTAAAATTGGTGCTTGACTGATTTTTCCCCTTAATTTTAAATTAATAGGATTGGAAATGCTATCTGAAACTTTTTCGTCACGATAAAAATAACTCAACACATGTTGTTTTATAGACGACAGCCAGGTTTGTGGATCTGCATTGGATTCCAGCTGCAGTTGTACCATTTTATTGTTTAAGGAGACTGATGTGGTATCTTTTCTAACATGTGCCAAAGCATTGAAATCTCCAAGCAAATAACTTTTATTGTCGTACACCACAACACCTTTGTCCACAATGGTTGCCAGGTCAAAACTATTTCCGTTGCCTTTAAAATCGGCATAGATGTTCATGCCTGTTTTAATGTTGCGATCCATAAGGCCAAGGGCTTGCAAATCTGCTCCAATAATATTTATTTCTGCAGTAATTTCTGGAGCAATGGAATCCAATACCACAGTGGCAAATAAATTCGCGTTCAAGTTTTTATCTTTATAATTGGAAGTGATGTTTCCAGTACCATTTGTAATATCACCAACCAGTTTTAAATCGTTTACCTGATAATTATTGTATTTAAAACTGGAAACGGTTGCTTCAAGTTTGGCATCTAAATTATTAATGTTATCCCCTTTCCCTTCTATATTTAATTGAAGGTTTAACGTGCCTAATTCTTCGTTTTTAAGTAATTCGTTTAATTTATATTCTTCTATTTCTAAGTTGGCATCAAACGCTAAAGTTTCATCGTTTTTAAATTGTCCTTCTATTTTTGCAATCCCTTGTGAAGTGGTTAAAGTAGCATTGGCTTCCATAAGGTTTAAGTTTCCTGTAGCTGTGCCTGCCAACTCCACGTTTTCTGGAAGGCTTACGTCAAAATCGTCTTCTTTTACAAACTGAAGGATGTCTGAACGTTTGGTACTAACTGAAAATTCAGGAATTTGAAAAGATATGGAATCTGTATGTGTTATATTTTGAATGTTTCCTTTAACAGAAACTTTTGTGTCATTCCAACGAACAGTCATTTTTGAAAGGTTAATATCAGCCAGATATCCTGTAGCTTGAATGTTACCTGTAATACGTTTTTCGCTTAAAGTGTTTAAATAGTCGTTCTCTTTTAAATTTGGTTGGATTAAAAACAAATCTTTAAGGGAAACCACAAATGAAGGCAGGTTTAATGCCACTCTAGATTGTTCAGGCATGCTAATAAACTGTGCCAAGGAAGGATAGTCCAATTGCAGCTGACCTTTTAAGGCATTATTGTTTAATTGGGTTTTTAAATTTGAAATATTAAGCTGCTTATCTGTAGCGTCCAGAGACAATTTCAAATTCTTTAAATGAATTCCAGAAACCTCCTTAAAAGACGCATCATCCAACTGCAAATGGGCAATCTTGTCTTTAAGCTTTATGTCTTCGGCTTGTAAGTTTATGTTTGTTAACACAATGGCATTTGAATTAAACACTCCTTTTTTACCTGTTTCGTTATTTACCAAATAGCTGAAGTTGTTGTTTTCCAGTTCTATTTCGGCAAGGTCCAATTGCAAATCTGGCCATTCAAACTTCAAGATATCTTGCTCAATATCTTCTGACACCTCCTCTACTTTTTCAGTTACAGCATTTTTTTCGGTTTCAGTTTTTAGGGTAATGGAAGAGTCTTTAAGGCTAAATTCAGTAATTTCAAATTGCTGATTTACCAGATCGACTTTGGGAATTTCAGTGTATAGTTCTTCAATGTCCAAGATTGCCGCTATGTTATCTGTTTGGTTTTGGTAATTGGCAAACACCTTGGTAAGTGTTAATTCATCTACTGTTAAAGTTGGTAAGGTACTAGACTCTGAATCTTCAGTCTTTGGAACAGCTGTTTGAATAAAGGTGATATCGCTGTGAGTTAATTCCAGTTCCGAAGCCTTAAAAATCATGGATTCCAAATCGGTTTCATCCATATCTACAATCAGTTCCCCAACTTTAAAACGACTTTCAATACCTGTAACCGCATCGTTATAAACCACATCGAAATCTTCAAAATATAAATGTCCCAAAATCAGGTTTATTGAAGAAGAGGTGGTGTCTGTTGCAACAGTTGTTGTGTTCTGCGAGGTAAAAGCATCGATTAAAAATTGAAAATTAAACCCTTGAACGGTATCTGTTCTAACAATATTGGCTCGAACCCCTTTCCAGTCCAAGGCATCTACGCCTATGCCATTACCTTGTATTAGAGACCACAAAGGCATATTGGCTTCCAAGGATTTTGAATAGATTAAAGTGTCTCCCTTGGTGTCTTCCAAATAAAGCCCATCCAGTTGTATGTCGCCATCAAAAGTGATAAAGAGTTTTTCAACTTCAACTTTGGTATGTGTTTTATTGGACAGAAAGGATACAGCTTTAGTTACAATTATGTCTTGTCCCCAAGGGCTTCTAATAAATAAAATAAGCAAAAATAAGAGCGCAAGAATGCCCAAAACAATCCGTCCGATTATTTTTAAGAATCTAAACCTTTTCTTTTTGGTTGGCTTTGGTATGTCTTTATGTGCTTCTTTTTCCAAACAAATTTATCTGAATTACAAATTTATTATTTTAATAATGCGCATTGGTGCTTTATTCTATTTATTAATAGCTTTAACGCAGAAATACGATATTGAAATGTAACCAAATTTCTAAATTTTTACACTATTTTAACCCGTATTGATAAAAACGGGCCATTTTTATAAGGTACAATAGCTTAGAAATAAAATATAAGGATATCATGCCAAAACCCAAGGGACAAAAAAACACGAAAAACAAAGCGAAGCATAGCAAGCTTTTGAACAGAAAAATAAAGAAGGAAAAAGCTGAAAAAGTTTTGCGTAAAGAACGGTTAAAAGCTATTATGAAAAAGGCTAGGGAATGAGTGTCAATTATAGTTCACTTAATTGAAATTTTGCTTCCTGATAACCCATTTCAAAAGCTTCTTTGGCATGCGATTTTGAAAAAATTTCATATTTTCCCAATTCTTTGGGAGCAATAAATACATCACAAAACTTAAATTTATCTTCGGAAGCGTTTACACGTGTAATCTTATAGGCGCGTTCCAGTACAGATCTTGTGGTTTTTAATTGTTTTTTGGAAGTTTCCAAAAGCGAATTTAAAAACACACCAATAATTTTATCGCAACAAATCTGTAAGGGCTCTATAGGAAAGTTATTTGTAACTCCTCCATCGCATAATAATAAATCGTTAAAAACTATAGGTGAAAAAACACCAGGAACAGAAGAGGAGGCAATAATGGGTTTTATAAGAGGTCCTTTATTAAAAAAATGGGTTTTGCCGTCTATTAAATCGGTAGTGGCTATAAACATGGGGATTTTTAAGCATTCAAAACTATCTTCCTTTAAATGTGTTTTTAAAAGCTTTTCAATTTTAGAGCCATCAATTAAACCAGGTTTTTTAAATGTGTAATTTTGATAGGAAAACAATTCGGTTTTTATAAACACATCAAAAATCTCATTGTATGTACATCCTGCAGCATACAAGGAACCCACGATAGCTCCTGCACTTGTACCAGATATAAAATCTGGTTTTATCCCCAGTTCTTCCATGGCTTTTAAAACACCTATATGAGCAACCCCTCGATAACCTCCACCAGATAAAACAAGTCCCAGTTTAATTGACTTTTGCATTGATTGCTAATTTTAAATAACCATCAAACTAAAATACGTAAAATTTTTGTTTAACATGAAGCCTATGAAAACATTGAATCAATACATCAAATGCTGTTTTGATTTGTTAAGCCAACCAGCTTGATTTTCATAATCAACAAAATATATTTTTAAATCGGCTTGGTTTTCATAATCTACATAATAGATGCTTTTTTTTGCTTGATTTTCATACTCTGTGAAAAACCATTTTCCATTATTTTTTCCAGCTTGATTGGCATATTTTACTTTGAAAACCTTTAAATCGGCCTGATTCTCATAATCCACAACAAACACCTTAACATCGGCTTGATTGGCATATTGAACGGAATAAACCTTTTGTGAAAAACAAGTAAATCCAAAGCTAAGCACAAAAAACAAAGAGATAAGTAGTTTCATGAAAAAAGGGTTTAAGTGTTGCTTAAATATACAAAAAGCTTTGGTTTTAAGTGCATTAGTTAAAATTGGAGCCCATAAAAAAACCTTTCGATTTCCCGAAAGGTTTCTTTTCATTTCTGTGGTCCCACCTGGGCTCGAACCAGGGACTTTCTGATTATGAGTCAGATACTCTAACCAGCTGAGTTATAGGACCTTTTTAGCATTTAGCTAACGCGACTTGTCTCTTTTTGACAAAGAGTGTGCAATATTACTACATATTTTCAAAGACTGCAAGATTTTTTATTCCTTTATTTCTTGGCACAACTCTATTAATACACCATTTGTTGATTTAGGATGTAAAAATGCTACCAGTTTGTTATCTGCTCCTTTTTTAGGTATCTCATTTAAAACAATAAAACCTTCGTCTTTCAACCTGGCTATTTCAGCATGAATGTCTGTAACATCAAAAGCTATATGATGGATGCCCTCCCCTTTCTTCTCTATGAATTTGGCAATGGGACTATCTGGTTTAGTGGCTTCAAGCAATTCTATTTTATTCTCCCCTACTTGAAAAAAAGAGGTATTGACACCTTCACTGGCCACTTCTTCTATTTTATAATGTAGTTTGCCAAATAATTTGGAAAACAAACGATTGGATGCGTCTAAGTCTTTAACAGCAATACCTATGTGTTCAATTTTATTCATATGAATGTTTCCCGAAAACGGAAATCTATATTTATTAAAACTAATTTAGTATCTTCAAAAATACAATAATCTTTAATTATCCCTATTTTTGCAAGGTAGAAATCCCTAATGGATTTTTTTGAAAACCAATGTCCAAGGGTGTAAATTGCATAAGGCATTAAAAAAACTAGTATTGTGGAAGAAAGTCAAAGACAAAAAAAAATAGGATCTGTGTTACAGCGTGACTTGGTTGATGTGCTTCAAAAAGCAGCAACACAAGGTGGCATGCAAGGCATACTTATTTCGGTAACTAAAGTAAAGGTAACTGTCGATCTATCGGTTGCCAAGGTCTATTTAAGCATCTTTCCTAACGATAAAGGCAAAGAATTGATTCAAGGCATTAAATCCAATGCGCCTTTAATTAAGCATGAATTGGCACAACGTACCAAGAACCAATTGAGACGCATGCCTGAACTTCAGTTTTATCTTGATGACTCGTTGGAGTATATAGACAAGATAGACAAGTCTCTAAAAGGTGAAGAGAACCCTTTGAAAAAACCAGATTTATTGGATAAACGTAAAAAATCTTAATCGGTTTTAATAAAACCTTCACAATAAAAGCCTTTTGTCAGTTAAATCTGTTTTAGCTGTTGTAATTTATGAACTTCTCACTCTACATAGCCAAACGTTATTTGCTCTCCAAAAGCTCTAACAATGCTATTAATTTTATTACCATTATTGCTGCCATTGGCGTTGTTCTTGGCTCAGCCTCTCTTTTTATTGTGCTTTCCGGTTTTGCAGGTTTAAAGGATTTTACCCTGCAGTTTACTTCAATCATCGATCCAGATTTGAAAGCTGAAGCTTCTACTGGGAAATCTTTTGTAATTTCTGAAGATGAGTTTTCTAAGTTGAATAACTTGGAAAGTATTGCTTCCTTTTCAAAAATTATTGAGGAACGTGTGTTTGTAACCTTCGAGGAAAAAAGTTACACAAGTGCTTATATAAAAGGTGTTGACCTACATTTTGAAAAGGTAAACGCCATAGATTCCGTGGTAGTACTTGGTAGTTGGCTCACCCAAAAAACAAACCAGATCGTGTCTGGTTGGGGAATTGCCAATACCTTGTCCTTTGGGGTTTTGGATTATGGCAAACGCATCAATTTATATGTCCCAAAACCAGGAAAAGGGCAAATAACTTCTGCAAAACAGGCCTTTAATACCTTTAATGCTGTAAATGTTGGTGTTTTTGATGTTAATGAAAACTTAAACGACAAGTATATTTATGCTCCCATAGACATGGCTAGAGCGCTTTTAGGTTTTGATGAAAATGAAGTGACCTCTTTAGAGTTTAAATTGAAAGAAGAGGCTACAGAAGACCAAGCCAGGACAGAAATTACTTCAGTTTTGGGAGATAAGATCATTCTAAAAAACAGTGCCCAATTAAATGATGCGCTTTACAAAATGTTGAATACCGAAAATTTAGCTGTGTATTTAATTTTTACCTTGGTATTGATAATTGCGTTGTTTAATGTGATTGGTTCCATGATTATGATGATTCTGGATAAAAAAAGCAGCTTAAAAACGCTTTTTAATTTAGGAGCAACCATTCCAAACATTAGAAATATTTTTTTTCTTCAAGGAAGTTTAATGACCATTTTTGGTGGTTTGATAGGTTTGTTAATAGGTTGCATTATTGTTTGGTTGCAAAAAACCTTTTCGTTGATAATGATCACGCAAAGTTTACCCTATCCTGTAACTTTAAAAGCCGAAAACCTCTTAATAGTTTTTATAACCATTTCCGTTTTGGGCATCATTGCTTCAAAAATAGCTTCGGTAAGGATTTCAAAAAAACTGGTGTCTATCTAATTTTCTTTTGTGGAATTTGGAGTTTGTTTGCTACACAAACTGATAATCGGAAAAAGCATCCAAAACTTCATCAAAAGCAGCAAACACATCTTTCGATTCGTCACTGGTAACCATTTTCATTCTATATTCCTTAAAATTTGGAATACCTTTAAAATAATTGGTATAATGTCTTCTGGTTTCAAACACACCTAGTTTCTCCCCTTTCCAGTCTATGGCCATTTGTAAATGTCTTCTGGCAGCTTCTACACGTTCTTCCAGGCTTACAGGTTCTAAATGTTCCCCTGTTTTAAAAAAATGCTTTACCTGCTTAAAAAACCAAGGGTTTCCAATGGTGGCACGACCAATCATACAGCCATCCAGGCCATACACATCTCGCATTTCCATGGCACGTTCTGGAGAATCCACATCGCCATTTCCAAACACGGGAATATGCATTCTTGGATTGTTTTTCACTTCTGCTATGGGCTTCCAATCTGCATGCCCTTTATACATTTGGGCTCGGGTTCTTCCATGAATGGCTATGGCTTTACAACCAACATCTTGTAATCTTTCGGCAACCTCAACAATTTTAATGGAATCGTGGTCCCAACCCAAACGGGTTTTAACGGTTATGGGAATGTTGGTACGTTTCACCATTTCGGCAGTAAGTTGCTCCATTAAACAGACATCTTTTAAAATACCTGCTCCAGCACCTTTACTTACAACTTTTTTTACAGGACACCCAAAATTAATGTCTATGATATCTGGGTTTGATTTTTCAACAATATCTATGGTTTGAAGCATGCTTTCTAAATTGGCTCCAAAAATTTGAATGCCTACTGGACGTTCTTTTTCATAAATATCCAGTTTCATGACACTTTTAGCTGCTTCCCGAATCAAACCTTCACTGGAAATGAATTCGGTGTAAACCACATCTGCACCTTGTTCCTTGCACAAAGCACGAAAAGGTGGATCGCTTACATCCTCCATGGGAGCTAAAAGCAAAGGAAAATCTGGAAGTTCTATATGACCTATTTTTACCACCTTTTTTTTGTATTAATTAGTTTGATTTTTGAAAAAATATACTAAAATTGAATGCTTGCTTCAACTGTTTTACCATCTCTTTTTACTACCACTTGTGTGGAATCGCCAGCTTGAAAAACCGATAAAGCCCTCATATAGCTCATCATATCCACAATAGCGCTATCACCAAGTTTTATTACAATATCTCCTTTTTGCAAACCTGCTTTTTGTGCAGGTTTGTCTTCGCTTATTCCATCTACTCGCATGCCTTCCCCATCAAACAAATAATCAGGAACCACACCTAAACCAACTTTAAAACGAGGTGTTTCTTCACTTTCATTTTTGGTTTTTCTAAAGGCCAATTTGCCACTTTTATCCAATTCGGTTATAACATCAAAAATATAGTTGGAAATGGCATCCATACCTTCGAAATTCAACTTTTCGGTATCATCTCCAGGCTTGTGATAATCGTCATGTTGTCCTGTAAAAAAGTGCAGCACTGGAATATCCTGTAAGTAAAAAGAAGTGTGGTCACTTGGTCCAACACCAGATTCGTTTTCAACAATTTTAAACCCAGGATTGGTTGCTGAAAGGGTTTGTTTCCAACGTGGAGAGGTTCCAACACCATAAACAGCTAAGGTGCTGTCTTGTTTTAAACGTCCTACCATGTCCATGTTTATCATGTAATTGGCTTTGCTTAAATCCAAGGTAGCATTTTTAGTAAAATAATTAGAGCCCAATAGGCCCATTTCTTCTCCAGAGAAAGCCATAAACAAATAATTGTTGGAGCTGTTTGCTGTTTTTAACTTACCAGCCAAATCCAACATAACGGCAACGCCACTGGCATTATCGTCTGCTCCATTATGGATTTCTTTATAGCCTCTATGCAAAGAGCCTTCGCTGCCATACCCTAAATGATCGTAATGAGCTCCTATAATAATGGTGTTTTCTGCTTGATTGTCTATATATGCCAAAACATTGGTTCCTGTAATGGTGGAGTCTTCACCTGCATTGGTATAGTCTACTTCTCCATGAGGACCTTTTTTAGGTTTAAAGGTAAAGGTTTGATAAAATCCTTCGGTTCCTTTTGGCTGTAGTCCCAATTCTTTAAATCGCTCTACAATATATGCTGCAGCAGCTTGTTCTCCTTTAGTGCCAGTTTCTCGACCTTCTAATGTATCATCTGCCAGAAAAGCAACATCTTCTTTTATTTTGTTTTTATAGCTATATTCCTGTTTACAACCCAAAAGCGATATAAAAAGAACCAGTAACGATATTTTCTTCATATTATTAATGTTATTTTTGGCAAAATTATGGAATAATTGCCACTTATTTAAACTTTAATCTATGTCTCTATTTTTAAAACTTTTTTTTGGCTTGTTATTGGTAACAAGCATTGTATCCTGTAAAAATAAAAAAACACAAACTGAAGATGCCAAAACTGGCGCCACTAAATGGGTAGACACCTTAATTTATGCAGATGAAGTTCATTTTAAATCTTTAAAGCAAATCACTTTTGGTGGTGACAATGCAGAGGCTTATTGGAGCTTTGATGACAAACAGTTAGTGTTTCAATCCAACAATAAAGACTGGAATGTAAACTGTGACCAAATGTTTTTAATGAATGCCGATGAAACCTTTAAGGACAAGATGCCTCCAATGATAAGCACTGGAAAAGGAAGGACCACATGTGCGTATTTCTTGCCAGATAACAAACATATCATTTATGCATCCACACATTTAGGTGGCGAAGATTGTCCTGAAACACCTTTACGAAAAAACGGAAAATACATTTGGCCAATTTATGATACATACGACATTTTTGTGGCCGATCTAGAAGGTAATATTGTAAACCAACTAACCAATGAACCTGGTTATGATGCAGAGCCAACCGTATCGCCCAAAGGTGATAAAATTGTGTTCACTTCCGATAGAAGTGGCGACTTGGAACTTTACACCATGAACATTGACGGGAGCGATGTGACACAGATTACTTTTGAACTAGGCTATGATGGTGGCGCTTTCTTTTCGCCAGATGGCACCAAAATCATTTTTCGTTCTTCCAGACCAAAAACCGAAGAAGCCATTAAGGAATATAAAGATCTGTTAGCCGAAGGCTTGGTACAACCAACCGAAATGGAACTCTATATCTGTAATGCTGATGGGAGTGAATTACGTCAATTAACCGATTTAGGAAACGCCAATTGGAGTCCATTTTTTCATCCATCTGGAGAAAAAATACTATTCTCCTCAAATTTTGAGTCTGAACGTGGTTTCCCTTTTAATTTGTATATGATAGATATTGATGGTAAAAACCTAAAACGCATTACCCACAGCGATACTTTTGATGCTTTTCCTGTGTTTTCCAACGATGGTAAAAAACTTATTTTCTCTTCCAATAGAAATAATGGTGGTGGTCACGACACGAATTTGTTTATTGCAGAATGGCAAGACTAAATTATTGACAGGCTGAAATATCCAACTACTGATACCACTATTGCAGAATGGCAAGACTGAAAGGATTGACAGGCTGAAATATCCAACTACTGATATCACTATTGCAGAATGGCAAGACCGAAAGGATTGACAGGCTGAAAATTAGTAAAACAGAAATAGAGTGTGAATTTTAATTTATTAGTTTTAATTCTTCAACATTTACTGCTAATGTGATTGTTTTTCTATTATTAAAATTTCCATGTTCAAATTGAAATTCAATTTTGCTGTCTTCCGTATTATTCCAATTAATGAATTTGGGATTATAAAGTTGGCCTATTTCGAAAAGATTTTGATTTGGGTATTCACCAAATTCAGATACGGCAACCAATAAGTTAAATGAAACTTCGCAGCTTTCGCGTCCTGCACTTCCACTTCCGTTATCCATTTTATAAATTCTTACAGATACATAGTCCGTAACGATATCTCCAATCAATTCGGAGTTATTCAGGATTTTTATAAGACGGGAATTATTAGATTTATCTATTTTAAATTGATCCTGCGAATACAATGTTTGCAACATCCCAATTACAAATAGTATCAGAGTTAATTTATCTTTCATATTTATAATTGTTTTTACTTACCGTTACGTAAAGTGTTAACAAGCAGAACTAATCTCTTTCCTTAATACGCTCTCTTTCCTTAATATCAATTTGGCGTTCGTTGGTTTGTAATTTGGTATTTCCAAATTTATACCTAAAACCTAATTTTATATATCTGTTGTCTAAATTGGTATTGTAATAACTACGCTGGTTTAAATAATTGGTTGTTGTATCAAAATCCCCTAAATTGAATAGGTCTGCAGCACTTAAGGAAATCACTGCTTTTTTATTTAAAATGGTTTTTGATACTGATATTTCAGATTCTAACCTTCCAGCAACATCCATAAATCCTTGGACATTCGAAGAGATGTAGATAAAAGTTAAATTTGCTGTTAAACTTTGGTCTTCTAAAAAGGTGAAATCGTTACTTAACACACTGTAATTGGACCATTTTTTAGCTTCAATAATACCATTTACAGTAGCAGTTTTATCGTAAGTATTGTAAAAAGAGGTTACTGCGTAAACAAACCAAGCATCTGTTACGTTAAAATAAGAAATGACATCAAAGCCAAATTCTATAGATTTTTCAATGTTTATTGGTGAATAAGTAATTTCATTACTTTGGTTGTTTTGAATAGGTATTTCAAAAATGTTATCATTTTTATGAATGTAATATGCTTCCAAGGTTAAAAAGGGGCTTACAGTAGACCCAACAACATAATGGTCTTTATAGGTAGGCATGAGGTTGGGATTACCTACCACTAAGGTATAGTCGTTCAAATAAAAAGTAAAAGGATTTAAATCTTTATAGTTTGGCCGTTCTATACTTCGTTTATAATTAGCATAAAAACTTAGGACTTCACCTGCTTGGTACGTTAGACTTACATTGGGAAACCAGTCAAAATAATCTTGTTTGTCTGTTTGATTGTTGGTTAAAGATATCCCTTCTAGAGAGGTTTGTTCCATTCTTATTCCTGCATGCAAACGCCATTTTTCCCATTCTTTTTTAATATTGGAATAGGCAGCAAACACATTTTCGTTATAATCAAAAGTACTGGAGTTTGTTACATCCAAAATCTCTTGATTGGTGTTAAAATCATAATCGTAGCGTGTCACATCACTGTTTGTTTGCACATTGGAGAATTTTATTCCAGCATCAAAATAAGATGTGTCGTTTATAGGCAATTTATAATCCAACTGAGAGGTTATGATTTGTGTTTCTTGATTGGCATCTGTATTAAAAGCTGTAGGCTCTATAAAGTTATTATTCTGATCGTAATAATTGCTTAAGGATTCTTGAAATCTGTTATAGTCATAAATGGTATAATGCCCATTAAGCGCCAAACTTCCTTTTGTAAATTGATGTACATAATCCAAATCAAAACCTAAATTGTATTTATCGTCATTCGCCATGTTAGCTGCCTCAAAACGGGATTGAAATACTTTGTTTGCATTATAGACATTCGTATTGTTATCTATGTTGTATTTGTAATATGGTGTCCATAACATGTTGGAAGATACACTTAAGGTGTTTGCCTCATTTAGTAGAAAATCAATGTTGAAATTCAGGTTATGCGATTTGCTCCAGGTATTTCTGTTAACGGATGATTTCCAAAATTCATCAACTTGACCATTGGTATCGAGGTAATAAACACCATCGTCGTTGTCCCTGTTTATTTTGTCGTCCGTATAGCTATAATTGGCAAATAAATTAACTTTGTCTGTTTTAAAATAATTAGTCATTCCTGCATTGTATCTAGGAAATACACCTTGGGTGTAATTTGCAAAAACACTACCTCTATAGCCTGTAACCAGGTTTTTACTCATAAGAATGTTCAAAACCACTCCGCTTTCAGCATCATAACTAGCAGATGGATTGGTAATAACCTCAACAGATTTTATGGCATTGGCTGGAGAACCTTCCAACAGCTGCAATAATTCATCCATGGACAGCTGCACTTTTCTATTGTTTATGTAAACTGTTGGCGCAGAACCTTTAACAGATATTTGCCCATCCAAAACCAAAACTCCTGGAGTACTTTTTACTACTTGAAGCAAGCTACCTTCAGAAAGCGCTGTGTTTTCAACCCCAAAAACCAGTTTGTCTGCTTCTTTCTTTATGGTAGGTTTGTTCACTACAATATTGACTTCGTCTAAAGCTTCATTATTTTCTTCTAAGGTGATATCACCAAGACTTATATCTTTAGAAGACACACTAACAAATTCGGTATAATCTTTAAAACCTATAAAACTTATTTTAATAAGATAATCCTCTTCTTGAACATTTTTTAGTTCAAAAAAACCTTGTTCGTTAGTAGATGTGCCTTTAATGGCAGTGGAATCTTTTACAGACAGCAACAATGCATTGGCAAAATAAACAGGATTATGGTCTATGTCTTTTACAGTTCCTGTAATGGAAACATCTTGAGCCATCACTGTAAATGGTAACAAAAAGACAACAAAAACGTAAAAAAAATTTAACTTAAAACTCATAAGATTATTTGGGGCTACAATATAAAAATAGTTTTGAACATATTTTTACTGAAAACCCGTAAATAAATATGATATTTAGTTAGTTATTAACAATTATAGCAAGTTTAAAACAATTATATTTGCAAATTAGATTTATGCTAGAATAAATTTTATGAAGCACATTAGAAACTTTTGTATTATAGCACATATAGACCATGGTAAAAGTACCTTGGCAGATAGATTATTGGATTATACAGGCTCTGTAACCGAACGCGAGAAAAAAGAACAGCTGTTGGACAGTATGGATTTGGAGCGAGAACGTGGTATAACCATTAAATCTCATGCCATACAAATGGAATATACCTATAAAGGAGAGCAATATATTTTAAATTTAATTGACACGCCTGGACACGTAGATTTTAGCTACGAGGTATCACGTTCCATTGCTGCTTGCGAAGGTGCTTTGTTGATTGTTGATGCTGCGCAAAGCATTCAAGCACAAACCATTTCCAATTTATATTTGGCCTTGGAAAATGATCTGGAAATAATACCTGTTTTAAATAAAGTGGATTTGCCAAGTGCCAATCCTGAAGAAGTAACCGATGATATTGTGGATTTATTGGGCTGCAAACCAGAAGATGTTATCCATGCCAGTGGAAAAACAGGCTTTGGTGTAGATAATATTTTAGCTGCCATTATTGAGCGTATTCCTGCTCCTACCGGAAATCCTGATGAACCCTTACAGGCTTTGATTTTCGATTCGGTTTACAACCCATTTCGTGGTGTGGAAACCTATTTCAGGGTATTAAATGGAACCATAAAAAAAGGACAGAACATTAAATTTATTGCCACAGGCAAAACATATTTTGCAGATGAAATTGGTACTTTAAAACTAAAACAGTTTCCTAGACAAGAAATAAAAGCTGGAGATGTTGGGTATGTAATCACTGGAATTAAAGAAGCTAAAGAAGTAAAAGTTGGTGACACCTTAACTGATGCTAAAAATCCAACTACCAATGTTATTGAAGGTTTTGAAGATGTGAAACCCATGGTATTTGCCGGAATCTATCCTGTAGATACGGAAGATTATGAAGAACTTCGAGCATCTATGGAAAAATTGCAGCTTAACGATGCCTCTTTGGTTTTTACTCCTGAAAGTTCTGCTGCTTTGGGTTTTGGGTTCCGTTGTGGTTTCTTGGGCATGCTACACATGGAAATCATCCAGGAACGCTTGGAACGAGAGTTTGATATGACTGTTATTACAACAGTTCCTAACGTAAGTTACCACGCTTTTACCAAAAAATACCCAGAGACACCAATCATTGTTAATAATCCATCCGATTTACCAGACCCATCCGGTTTGGATCGTGTGGAAGAACCATATATTAAAGCTACCATCATTACCAAAGCAGATTTTGTTGGAAACGTCATGTCTCTATGTATTGAAAAACGAGGCATGATTACCAATCAAACCTATTTAACAACCGAAAGGGTTGAAATGACTTTTGATATGCCTTTAGCTGAGATTGTTTTTGATTTCTATGATCGCTTAAAAACCGTTTCCAAAGGATATGCCTCTTTCGATTATCATCCTATTGGGATGAAACCTTCTAAACTGGTTCGTGTGGATATTTTATTGAACTCACAACCAGTAGATGCACTTTCAGCTTTAATACATGCTGATAATGCACATAGTATTGGTAAAAAAATGTGCGAAAAATTAAAGGAACTCATTCCTAGACAACAATTCGATATTCCTATTCAAGCCGCCATTGGTGCAAAAATTATTGCTAGGGAAACCATAAAAGCCTTACGTAAAGATGTAACTGCCAAGTGTTATGGTGGAGATATTTCCAGAAAACGTAAACTTCTTGAGAAACAGAAAAAAGGTAAAAAACGTATGAGACAAGTAGGAAATGTTGAAATCCCCCAACAAGCTTTTATGGCTGTTTTAAAACTGAACGACTAACAAAACCTTTTTGATTTTGTGTCATTGGTAAATGATCTCGCAAAAAAACGGTTAAACTCTGTTCTTAAATCGAGAAACCCATCTTTTAATAAATTAATTTAAATTGGTTTTTCCTCCGTTTGTTTCATTCTTTACTGTTTCTACATCAAAAGGTTTTCCTATATAAACTAATTTCCAACCTGGTTCAAGGTTTTCAAGGGTTTCTTCTTTGTCTGCCTTAACAACAAACAAATCGTTGTCATTATCTTTAATGAACAAAGGAATAATATCTGGATCCTTACTTGAAATTTCAATTAAATCGTAATAATGGTCTTTATCTTTTAATTTAATCTCTTGTATGGAAGGATATTTATTGATAACGTTTGTCAATGAGTTAAAATCGTCTGTATAAGAAAACACGCCTTCTGTTGGCATTTCTGAGGTTTCCTGCATTTCTGTAGAGGTTAACAACCTGTAAGACCCATTTTCCCCAAATTTATCCCCAAACTGCTTAATGGCGTACTTATTTATATCTGTATTTCCAGTTAAAGCCAATAAAAAACCCATATCGTTAAGCTCAATATTATCCAATAACTTATCGGAGTAAATATTGGTATTCATTGCTTCCAGACCAAGCTCGTTGGCTTTTGCAATATTATTTTGGTTGCTATCTATTAAAACAACATGTCTGCCATTTTTCTCTAAATAATGGGCCAATAACCTAGGGAGTTTGGATGCACCTACAATTAAAATCCCTCTAGACTCGGTCAAGAACACTCCAACTATTTTGGCAAACATTCTGGCTGTTGTAGCATTAAGGATAACAGTTCCTAGCACAATCATAAATACCAATGGAGTAATATATTCGGCTCCTGGAACGCCATCTTCGGCAAGTTTAAGTCCAAATAGCGAGGCAATACCTGCTGCCACGATTCCTCGTGGACCAACCCAGCTTATAAACAGTTTTTCTTTAAGTTTTAAATTAGAGCCTTGGGTACTTAAAAACACGCCAATAGGTCTAATAACAAATACAACAACAGAAAATAAGATTACTGTGTTCCAATTGTAAATTAAAAGCAAATCTTCAAAATTTATATCTGCAGCTAGAAGGATAAAAAGTATGGATATCAATAAAACACTTAAGGATTCTTTAAAGTAAAGCAGCTCTTTTAAGTAAGGGGATTTGGAGTTTCCCAAAACCATTCCCATAACCACCACTGCCAATAAACCAGACTCATGTGCAAATTCATCGGCTAAAATAAAAACTCCCAATACAGCTGCCAATGCAAACACATTCATTAAATAATGGGGCACCCAATTTCGGTTTAAAATCAAATTAAGACCATGAGCAAAAGTAAATCCAAAAGTAGTACCGAACAATACGATTTTCCCAAATTCAATAAAAGCCGTTTTGGTAAATTCCCCACCAGCATCCACACTAATAAATTCGAAAACAAGTACAGCTACCAAGGCTCCTATTGGGTCTATAAGGATTCCTTCCCATTTTAAAACGGCAGAAACATCTTTTTTAAGGGGTATATTTCTTAAAATTGGTGTAATTACCGTTGGTCCTGTTACAATAATCAGAGCTGAAAATAAAAAAGAAATTTCCCAACTTAAATAAAAAATATAGTGTGCTGCTATGGCAGCCCCAAAAAAGGTGACTATAGAACCTACAGTAATTAACTTGGTAATAACTGGACCAACATTTTTTATTTCACCTTTTTTTAAGGTTAATCCACCTTCAAATAAAATTATACTAATTGCCAAAGATACAAAGAAAAACAAACTGCCTCCAGGAAAAAGCCCTTCTTCGCCATTCCATCTAGGTTCAATCCATTTGGTGCCATCTGCACTTAAAAATTCTGCTGCAATAGGTCCTACAAATAAACCAATAAGAATTAAAGGTAAAATAGCTGGTATTTTTAATTTCCATGCTACCCATTGTGCCAATATACCAAGTATGATAATGCCTGCTAATTCTACCATATAAAGATTTTAAATTTTGTGAACAATTATAAAAAACCTTGGCAAAATAATGCTTTTTTATTTTACAATTATAAATAGCGCTTTATTAACAAGTTAAAAAACTAAAGAAAAAAATTAAAAAGATGAAACCATCAATCCTCATTTTTGGATTCGGACATATAGTACAAACGTTTTAAACTCTTTTTAAGAAGTACGAATCGATATACGCCAATTATAAAAAAAAGTGCCGAAAATACTAATGACAACAATCCTAGAAACCTGAAATTTGGAAAAGGGAAATCTTTTAATTGAAAAAAAGCAATACCACCCAACAACAAATACAAAGAAGATCTTACATAAGATAACAAAGTACGCTCATTTGCCAACCTGGTTCGCTCAATAGCTAAATAATCTCTTAAAATAACTTCTTCATCTGGCTTAAAATCTCTACCAAACCGAAGCAATTTCATTTTTTTTATTTTCAAGGGACTCGGTTTAAGTGTTTTCATAAATGGTTTTTTATAAAATTATAATTAATATTTATTAGCTACAAATAAATTATCTCATCCAATCCAATCCAAAATGTTAAAAAACAACTAATATCCTTGCTTTATTTTCACTTATACGGGGCGTTTTAGTAATTTGCAGGCATTATGAAATTATATCCTATTAAATCTGGAAATTTTAAGTTGGATGGCGGCGCCATGTTTGGTGTAGTCCCTAAATCCCTTTGGCAAAAAACCAATCCTGCAGATACCAACAACATGATTGATATTGCTGCACGTTGTTTATTAATTGAAGATGGCAACAAGCTCATTTTAATAGACACTGGAATGGGCAACAAACAAAGTGATAAGTTTTTTGGATACTATTATCTTTGGGGAAATGATTCTATTGACAAGTCCTTAGAACAATATGGTTTTCATAGAGATGACATTACAGATGTGTTTATGACCCATTTACATTTTGATCATTGTGGAGGCTCAATCCAGTGGAACAAGAACCGAACGGGTTATGAGCCTGCTTTTAAAAATGCCCATTTTTGGAGCAATCAAGACCATTGGAAATGGGCAACACAACCCAACAACAGGGAAAAAGCCTCTTTCCTTAAAGAAAACATTTTGCCAATGGAAGAAAGTGGCCAGTTAAAATTCACAGACTTACCACAAACAGATATGTTGAAAAACAGCCCTTTGGGCTTTGATATTTTTTTCGCAAATGGCCATACAGATAAACAAATGATTCCTATGATACATTACAAAGGCAAAACCATTTGTTTTATGGCAGACCTACTGCCAACTGCAGGGCATTTACCCTTACCTTTTGTAATGGGCTACGATACAAGACCTCTGCTGACTTTAGACGAAAAAGAAAAATTCCTCAAACTAGCAGCAGATAATAATTATTACTTATTTTTGGAGCACGATGCACATAACGAGATTATTACAGTAAAGCAAACTGATAAAGGTGTGCGATTAAACCATGTTTTTACCTGTAATGAAATATTTAACTAATACCAATAAATTAAAATGAAATTAATGAAACCTTTTATGCTTTCAGTACTTGTAGCCGCTACTCTTTCTAGTTGTGGTGGAGGTGCTGATATTGTATCAACACCTGTTGAAAACATAGATTCTGTGCCTTTAAAAGTGTCGGAATTAACTGAAAACGAAAAACACACTTGGGGACATTTAGATCTTGTAAAAGATACAATTCCTGGAATGAGTGTTGAAAAAGCTTATGCTGAAATTATAAAAAATAGAAAAGGCCAATCTGTGATTGTTGCTGTAATTGATTCTGGTATCGATATTGAACACGAAGACTTAGACGGAGTTCTTTGGACCAACGAAGATGAAATCCCAGGAAATGGTATTGACGATGATAATAATGGTTATGTGGATGATATTCATGGGTGGAACTTTTTAGGAGATGCTTACGATGAACAATTGGAATACGTACGTATCCTTGCATCTGGAGACACAAGCAACCCAGATTATGCTAGAGCTAAAGAAGAATACGACAAAGAATATCAAGAAACGGTTGGTAGAAAAGCACAATACGATCAAATTTATGAGCAAGTAAAAAATGCCGATGAAACCATCTCCAAGCATTTAGGTAAAGAAAACTACACCAAAGAAGATGTTGAAGCCATCGATTCAGAAGATGAAGCCATTACCAAAGCCATTAGCGTAATGAACTTTATGTATGGAAATGGATTTGAAGACACAAAAGTAGCTTTAAACTCCATAAAAGAAGGTGTGGATTATTTTACTGATAAATTAAACTACAACCTAAACAAAGATTTCAACGGAAGAACCACTGGAGACAATCCTAACGACTTGTCTGATGTTGGATACGGAAACGCCAATGTACTTCCTTCTGAAAAAGGGGAAAGCCACGGAACTCACGTAGCAGGAATTATTGCTGCAGAACGTGGTAATGGTAAAGGTGTAGATGGTGTTGCCAACAATGTAAAAATCATGAGCTTAAGAGCTGTTCCAAATGGCGATGAGTACGATAAAGATATTGCTTTGGCTATTAGATATGCCGTAGATAATGGCGCGTTAATTATCAACGGAAGTTTTGGTAAGTACTACTCTCCACATAGCGATTGGGTTAGAGACGCAATAGCTTACGCAAGTAGTAAAGATGTTGTTTTTGTAAATGCTGCAGGAAACGAAGGTATAGATTTAGACCAAAAAGAATGCTATCCAAACGATCAAGTAAACAATGGTCCAGAAGTATCTACCTCTTTTATTACAGTTGGCGCTTTAGAGCCTAAATATGGTGCCAATATGTTAGCTGGGTTTTCTAACTACGGAAAAATCAATGTAGATGTTTTTGCTCCAGGAGCTAAAATTTATTCCACAACTCCAGAAAACGAATACGATACCAAAGGGGGAACATCTATGGCTGCTCCTGCAGTAGCTGGTGTTGCTGCTTTAATCCGTTCTTATTACCCTAAATTATCTGCTGCTCAAGTAAAGCAAATAATTATGGATTCTGGATTGGCGCTTTCTACAAAAGTAGTGGTTGGTGGAGATACCAATAACGTAAAACCTATTGGAGATTTAACAAAATCCGGTAAAATTGTAAACGCTTACAACGCGCTTATTATGGCAGATCAGTTATCTAAATAATTATAAAAAACCTAAACCTCATCCTATCAAAAGATGAGGTTTTTTTAATTCATTTAAAATGAAAAAAATCTTTGTATTCCTTTTTGGTTTAGGCGTTCTTTTTACTTCAGCCAATACCAATCAAACAGAACCATACAAAACGGCTAACAATACGGGTTACTGGCAACAACATGTAGATTACAAAATGAATGTAACCATGGATGTTACCAATTATCAATTCACTGGAACGCAACAATTGGTTTATACCAACAACTCTCCAGATGTATTAACCAGAGTGTATTACCACCTCTATTTTAACGCATTTCAACCTGGCAGCGAAATGGATGTAAGATCGCAAACCATAGCAGATCCAGATAGTCGTGTGGGAGATAGAATTGGAAAATTGAAACCAGACGAAATTGGTTTTTTAAATGTCACCTCATTAAAGCAAAATGGTATTATCTTAAATTACGATGTAGTAGGAACTGTTTTACAGGTGCAATTGCACGAGCCAATACAACCAGGAGAAAAAGTAACTTTCGATATGGTTTTTAATGGCCAAGTACCTGTTCAAATTCGTCGTTCTGGTAGAAACAGTGCTGAAGGTGTGGCTTTATCCATGACACAATGGTACCCAAAATTAGCCGAATACGATTTTGAAGGTTGGCATGCAGATCCATACATTGGAAGAGAATTCCATGGTGTTTGGGGAGATTTTGACGTAACCATAAACATCGATAAAAACTATGTGGTTGGTGGTACTGGTTATTTACAAAATCCAAACGAAATTGGCCATGGTTACGAAACTGGAGAAGTAAAGCAACCTAAAGGAGATATGCTGTCTTGGCACTTTATAGCACCAAAAGTTCACGATTTTACTTGGGCTGCAGATCCAGAATTTATTCACGATACCATGCAGGTTCCAGATGGTCCAATGTTACATTTCTTATACAAAAAGACTTTAGAAGCCGAATACCTGGAAAACTGGAAAAAACTACAACCAAAAACGGTTGAATTAATGGAGTATTTCAGTGAGCATATTGGAAAATACCCATACAAACAATATTCTGTAATCCAAGGTGGCGATGGTGGTATGGAATATGGCATGTGCACACTTATCACCGGAAAACGCAAATTTGGAAGTTTGGTTGGTGTTACGGCACACGAATTGGCTCATGCTTGGTTTCAATTTTTATTGGCAACTAACGAAGCCAGACATTATTGGATGGACGAAGGATTTACCAGTTATATTAGTGATTATGCCATGAACGCCGTTATGGATGGCAATGAAGAAAACCCAACAACCAATGCTTATAGAGGCTATATTTACCTGGCAACTTCTGGGAAAGAGCAGCCTTTAACCACACATGCTGACCGTTTTGAGTACAATCAAGCTTATGGAATTTCTGCTTATAGTAAAGGAGAAGTATTTATGGCGCAATTGGACTATGTTATAGGGGAAGACAATTTAAAAGCTACCATTAAAAAGTACTATAACGATTTTGCCTTTAAACATCCAACACCAATCGATTTTATTCGCACAGCAGAAAAAATAACAGACTTCGAATTGGATTGGTATTTAATAGATTTTGCTCAAACCACAAACACTATAGATTATGGCGTAAAAGCTGTAAGTGGCAATAAGGTTACCTTAGAACGTATAGGACTTATGCCAATGCCTATAGACCTAACCATTACTTATACCGACGGAACAACCGAAGATTATTACATTCCGTTGCGTATGATGCGAGGTAAAAAACCAACTACGGCTACTACACTATCGGATTGGGCTTGGGCTTATCCAACTTATACCTTTGAAGCTTCCAAAGCCATAAAATCGGTTCAAATAGATCCTAAAGAGTGGATGGCAGACATTAATAAAGTAAACAATAAGTTTGAACTTAATTAAATACAAACTTTAAATTGATATCCATGAACCTGCAAACTATTAATAACCTTGCAGGTTTTTTTTATTTATTAAACCAAGCCTCATTTTTATACAAAGTGTTTTTAGCAACCCGTTCCCTATTGTACAACAACATATGTGTCTTGCTTAATTGCTGACTTCTAAACCCAAAAATGTGAAAAATCTGCTTGGCTAAAAACCTGGTCACTTTTAAATTAACCGATAAAACACCTTGCTTTTTATTTTCCCAAGAAATGCCAGGTAAAAACACCAATAAACTATCCAATTTGAAGTTCCGTATAAATTCGGAAATTTTCATGAAAATTGGATGAATGCTTTTTATTATGAAAAAACCTTCAGCTCCTTGAGTTTGGTACAACGGCATAAATATCCTGGCATTGTATCCAGAGAAAATAGCTTGTGCATTGCTTTGTGCCAAATGTGTTCCTTTGGAAATAGCCTGAAAACTTTTAAAACCTTCAAGCATCTTAAAATGTTCCTGAGGTTTTATTTTGTATAAATAAGTGATTTCAAATATCTCTGAAATGTTTTTGGACTGATGTTTTAACCTGTTATAATGCATCTGGAAATCCTTGATAGAATCTTTATCCAAAGCTTGTGTAAAAACCAACGAAAGGTAAATAAACGCTTCACAATTTAAAACAGCATCAAGCTCGTCGTGCTGTCCAGATTCAAAACCCAAGGACACATAGCCCAATTGGTTGATATAGCTCAACAAAGGGCCTTTTAAATACTCTTCAATGCCCAAAACCACTGGCACAGGAAATTGTTGTGAAAATTTTCTGTTTATCAAAGCATCGTTTATGGTAATAAAAGGTAACGTTTTACTGGAAGTGGTATGGAAATCTATAAAATATATAGGTTCAGAATGTGCTTTTTGTATAGCTTTCAATAAGTTATAAATTTCAAATTGTTCTTTTTCTTCTGAAATTAATTCTTCTTTTGAAACCAAAGCGTCTAAATCAGCTTGTGTCCATAACCTGTTTAAGTCTTTCTCCAAATATCGCTGGTTCTTGGATAATGCCTTTAAATTGCCTGCAATTGCATAAATGCTTCCACTTAAATCTGCAGGAGACATGGTTTTTAAGGTGTTTGTTAAAGCGAATACTCCTGCAGTTTCATTACCATGGATACCAGCAAAAAAAACAAGGATTGGCCCTTTTTTAGAACCTTTAATGTTAGCAATTAATCTATCTATCTGTATGTCTTTGTTTAATGCGTTGCTTTTAATATGTACCATTAATTGAAAAAATCTTTTGAGGTGATTAAACCAATGAGTTTTCCTTTTTCAACCACTGGCAAACAGTTTATCAGGTTGGTAATCATCAGTACTTTTGCCGTCTCAACACTTTCGTACTGAGTAATGGTAATTAAATCCTTGGTCATGACCTCTTCTACTGAAATGCCATTATCAATTGCTTGTTTGGACAAACCTTTAACATCGGTATGGGTAACCAGTCCAATAATTTTCTTAGATGCATCTATAACAGGCATATGCCTAATGTTCTTCCATCTCATGATATTTACAACCAACTTTAAACTGTCATTTTTGTGTACTGAAAAAATATCTGTACTCATTACGTGTTTTACAACATAGCTGTTTGTATCCACTTCAATGTCGTTTTCATTCAGTGCATTCCAAGACCCTATTGGGTAATTATATTCTTGCTTTTCGTATAATTCTGAGGTTATTATTTGAGCTGCTTCAAACTTGGTTTTGGATTTGGACAAAGCTCTGTAGTTTTTTATCAACCATTGAGACCCATTATTGGATGTTACCCGGTTTTCTATAATGGTTAAATATTTTTCAACATCGGCAGGATCTATCCCAACGCGATACAAACCTCTGTAAGCCATAGGCAATAATTCATCTAATATCAATTGCTGACTGGACATGTAAGATCCGTTCCAAAAAAACTGGGTACCCATGCCATATCGAGCAGCACTGAAAAAATTGGATTTTACGTCCTTAAAATCCCATTTTTTGTTAATGTTATTATAGGCTTCGGGCTTTCCAAGCATGAGTCCTACCCAAAACATCATATTTGCAATTTCGTCTGCCACAGTAGGACCTGAGGGAATGTATCTATTTTCAATTCTTAAATGTGGTTTCCCATTACCAACACCATAACAAACCCTGTTCCATCTATAAACCGTTCCATTATGAAGGCTTAAAGCTTTAAGTTTTGGTATTTCGCCTCGTTCAATCATTTCTACACTATCTGTAATATATTCTGTAGTAAGTAAACTTCTAAATCTGGAAATGTTGTCCCTAAAGATATCTGTAACCGTTCCAGTTTCCCAATTGTTTCCAAAACTTACTCGGGATTGGTTTTCATTTAATAAAAACGAATTGGCTCGTGTGTCCACACTTTGTGTAAATAAGGCAATTCGGGTTTCTGCCCACAATTCTTTTCCAAAAAGCAACGGCGAATTGGTACAGATTGCCAAAACAGGTCCTGCAATGGCTTGAGCCCAATTATAACTATCTATAAAGGTATCTGGATGGATCTGTAAATGCATTTGAAAACTGGTGTTACAGCCTTCCAACATCACAGAATCGTGAATTAAACTTAGCTCGTCCACGCCTTTTATATGAATATGAAAATCTTGGTTTCTGGATTCCTTTACAGCTTCGTTCAATACATAATAACGCTGTATTGGTGTCATGTTTTCTAAGGTAATGTGCTTTAAGGATAAGGTTGGTAAAATACCTGTCAATACTATTTTGGAATCATGTTTTTTGGCAGCTTGCTTTGCTTTATCCAATAATGTGGTCAATTGATGTTCCAATTTTGAAAAACAATCGGTTTTAAGTTCAAAAGGATCTAAGTTAATTTCCAAATTAAAGTTTCCAATTTCTGTGGTAAAATGGTCGTCGTTAATGGTTTCCAAAACAGCCAGTGCATTGTTATCAGGAAAAAACGCTTCATCCACAATAAAAAATTCCTGCTCTGCTCCTATCCTTATAGGTTCTTTTTCAATTAAATCTTCTTTAAGCATTAAATCCAAGGCTTCAATATCATTCATTAAATGATGTATATAATTTGCGTACTGCTTTTTATTTTGAAATTTTGTAACATGTAATTCTCCCATTCTTAAACGTGTTGGTTATAAAAACATTAAGTTACAGGAAATCAATAAAATAAAATATGACATATATCATATGGAAAAAGGTAGCCTTTAGCTTGTTGGTATTTGTTACATTTGTTACTAATAAAGTTATGAACACAAGCTACTCACATAAAGAAAAACTAAAAAGCGAAAAACTTATTTCGCAACTGTTCCTGGAAGGCAAATCGGTTTCTGCATATCCTTTAAGGATGGTGTATTTAAAAACTTCTTTTCAGGATAAAACACAGGTAAAAGCTGGTGTTTCGGTTTCCAAACGGAATTTTAAAAAAGCTGTAAAAAGAAACCAAATAAAACGTTTGCTTCGCGAAGCTTATAGATTGCAAAAAGCAACTTATTTTAACAACTTGACAACACAATATGCGTTAATGATTTTGTACATTGGGAAAGAAAAGCCAACTTTTAAGGAAATTGAGGCTAAAATGGCGCAATTGTTGCAAAAATTTATAGAAAAAACCACCAAGGAATAATTTAATATGAAACATTCTTTTTTCAATTTCACAGAAAACCAAATAGAGAAAGAAAGTTCCATAACCTCAAAAAATACAAACACGTGAAAAACAGATTCAAAAAACTGATTGTCATTCCTGTTTTGGCAGTCACCATCTTTTTTACAGGAACAGCGTTTCAAAACGATTTTTTTGAAATTGCCAAGCAAATAGAAATTTTTACCACCTTGTTCAAAGAAATTAACATGAATTATGTGGATGAGACCAATCCTGCAGACTTAATGGATACTGCCATAAAAAGCATGTTGAAAGATTTGGATCCATATACCAATTTTTATAACGAACAGGACGTAGAAGCAGAGCGTATAAGGAGAACTGGCGATTATACTGGTATTGGAGCCAAGGTAAGAACCTTAAAGGACAGGTTGGTTATTGTGGAACCTTATAAAGAATATCCAGCAGATAAAGCTGGTTTAAAAGCAGGAGACGAAATTATAAAGGTAGAAGATGTAGTTATTTCTACTTATAAAGATGATGCTGGAGATTTGCTTAAAGGCACACCAAACTCATCAGTGGAAGTTACTTATTTAAGACAAGGAAAAGAGTATAAAACAACCATTAAACGTTCTGAAATAGAAATTGATGCTGTACCACACTTTTCCATGATAAACGATAAAACCGGTTATATAGTACTAAGTGCTTTTAACAATAAAGCGTCTTTGCAAACTGCCTATGCACTAAAAGACTTAAAGGCTCAAGGAGCGCAACGCATTATTTTAGACTTACGTAACAATCCTGGTGGTTTGTTGCACGAAGCTGTAAATGTGGTTAATTTATTTGTACCTAAAGGACAATTGGTGGTGACCACAAAATCCAAAGTAAAAAAATACAATCGGACGTATTACACCCAAAAGGATCCCATAGATACCGAAATTCCTTTAGTGGTCTTAATAAATGGAAGCAGTGCCTCTGCCAGCGAAATTGTATCGGGATCTTTACAGGATTTGGATCGAGCTGTTATTTTGGGCTCCAGAAGTTTTGGAAAAGGTTTGGTGCAACGACCAAAACCATTAACCTATGGAACTCAATTAAAAATAACCATTTCCAGATATTATACGCCTTCTGGACGTTGTATCCAAGCTTTGGATTATTGGAACAGGGATGATGATGGCAATGCTGTTAAAATTGATAGCAAGGAATATCACGAATTTAAAACCAAAAATGGTCGTCCTGTGTTCGATGGAGGTGGTGTGCTTCCAGATGAAACTTTCGAAATCACTAAAAATTCAGCCATTACAAATGCTATCGTGAACGATTTTTTAATCTTCGATTATGCAACAGATTATTATTACAAACATCCTAAAATAAAAGATATCAATGAATTTGAATTGAAAGATTCCGATTTTAAAGATTTTAAAACCTATTTAAGTACCAATAATTTTTCGTTTATCACAGAAACAGAAAAAGCTTTAAACAGCGTATATGAACAAGCTAAAAAAGAAGCTTTGGACGATAATATCAAAAACGATTACAACACTTTGTTATCCAATTTAAAAAATTCAAAAGAATTGGCTTTAAACGAAAATAAAGAGCAAATTCTATCCTTGTTAACAGACGAAATCGTAAAACGATATGTGTACAGGGAAGGCTTGTACGATTATTACAAAATTCACAATACCGAAATAAAAAAAGCCACAGAAATCCTTGCAAACCCTATTAAATACAGAGATTATTTAAGGTAATTATGGCTTCATTGAAATATTAAATGTAAATACTTATATTTACTTGAAATTTCATGTGCCCTTATGAAAAAACTTGTATTCATATTATTCATTTTTGTCGGTTTTAATATAACTGCTCAAAAACAGTTAACACACGAGGTTTATTTTGAAACCGATGAATATGAAGTTCCTGAAACCGAACACAACAGATTGCTTATTTTTCTTTCTGAAATTGAAGGGTTGGACATTGAAAAAATCTCCATTTACGGCTTTACAGACGATAGAGGAAGTGACTCCTATAACTTGGTCCTTTCGCAAGAACGTGCCAATGCCATAAAAACCATTTTTTCCAATAACGAATTTGATGAAAGCATTATTACCAATGTAGATGGAAAAGGAAAAATTTTGGTGAAACTCATTAAAGAAGAAGACCTTAACAAAATTAGGGGTTTAAACAGAAAAGTGGAAATTATCGTGCAACCTTTCGATCCTCCCAGGGAATTGAAACAACCTGAAAAAAAGGATGTTGCAGACTCTTTTAAAGATGAAAACTTAAAGGCTGGAGACAAGATTTTACTGGAAAACATCTTGTTTAAAACAGGTTATAGTGTGTTGTTGCCAGAGTCTAAAAAAACATTGGAAGACATAGCCAATGTTCTGGTGGAAAGAAAAGATATTTACTTTACCATACAAGGACATGTGTGCTGTACACAAAACAGTAGGGATGCCATTGATAGAAAAACCAAACAACGCAATTTATCTGTTGCCAGGGCAAAATATATCTACGATTATTTAGCTAAAAAAGGAGTTGAAAAAAAACGTATGAAATATGTAGGCATGCGAAGAAAATTCCCTCTTGGTGGTGAACCAAAATTTGATAGACGTGTCGAGATTTTAATTACCTATGTTGGTGAAACAAGACAAAGACATTAATGTTTTATCATGGCCATATGTGGAATGCCATCTTCCAGGTATTCTTCTCCAGTTTCCTTAAAACCAAGTTGGTTGTAAAAATTTTTTAAATAACATTGTGCAGATATTTTAATGGTGGTTTCATTAAACTGCTCGTTTATGGCTTTTATGGAAGCTTCCATAATTTGGTAACCATATTTGTGCTGCCTTTGGTTTTTGGCAACCACAACCCTTCCAATACTGGCTTCCTTAAAATAATCGCCTGCTTTAAAAATACGTGTATAAGCCACTAGTGTTTTATCTTTGTAAGCTAAAACATGCCATGCGTTTTTATCTTTGCCATCCACATCTTGATACACGCAATCCTGTTCTACCACAAATACTTCGGCTCTTAACTGTAAGAGATCATACAATTCCAGGATTGTTAATTCATTAAAAGCTTTTATACGTATATCAAGCATGTTTAAAAGATTTTTCTGGTTATGGAAACCGTTTGATTGTTGGATATGTTTACTTCAAAATAATACAGCCCTTTGGTTACCTTTGTGTCTTCAAGGTAGTGTGATGGCGAAAACGAAAAATAGCCATCGTCTGTTTGGATTTTAAGTTCCACTTCTGAATAAATAAAGGCCATTTCAATAAAATTGGAAATAGCATCAGGTTCTATAACTTGATATACATAGGTGTTATTGTTTGAAATAATTTCAGTTCTGTTAAATCTATAATTGGTATTGTTTTTTATACCTACTTCAAGAGTATCAGGTTCTGGAATTACCTCGTCCAATAAATTATCTGTTACTTCATTACAAGAAAAAAGCAACAATGCAATTACCAATAAAAATCCATTAAACTTCATGATATTTTCCTTTAATCCTGTACTATAACCTCTTTTGGGTCTTCCTTTTTATATTCTGGTTGAATGGTAACATGATTTATGTTAAACTGGTCATGCAACACGCTTTCTATTTCCAATAACAGCTCGTTGAAATCTCGAGTGCTAATGTTTTCCTCCAAATCTAAATGAGCTTCCAAGTGCAATTCATCATCACTTAAATTCCATATATGGACATGATGCAATTTTTTTACTTTTGGTAATTGGTTGACCACACGTACCACTTCTTTGATATTTATGTGATCTGGTGTAAAAAGCATCAACATCTTGGTGGATGTTTTAAGCAAATCGTATCCTACGTAAATTAAATATAAAGCAATTAAAAAGGTCAATAAACTATCCACCCAAAATATCTGGTAAAATTTCATGAGCAGTCCACCAATTAACACAGCCACACTTGCCAACATATCTGTTAATAAGTGTAAATATGCCGAACGTATGTTGATATTGCTTTTAGAATCCTTTTTAAGCAGCAACACACTAAAACCATTTGCAAAAATAGCTATCAAAGCGAGCCAAATAACCAAATTGGATGCAATTTCCTGAGGTTCATGAAATCGTTTTACAGCTTCTATAATTAATAAAACAGCCACTACAACCAAAGTTGCAGCATTTACGAATGCTGCTAAAATTTCGGCTCGTTTATAACCAAAGGTCCTATTTATGGATGCTTTTTGTTTTGAGAGTTTAGAAGCAACAAAACTGACTATTAATGATATGACATCGCTAATATTATGAAGGGCATCACTTAACAAAGCCAAACTACCAGATACAAGTCCTCCAATAATTTGAGCTGCAGTAATAAGCACATTAAGAAAGATGGAAATTAACAGGTTTCTATCTTTTACATCTTTATAACTGTGTGTATGATGCGTATGGCTCATTTAGCAGGAAACAGGAATTTTATCAACACGGTTTTTATGCCTACCACCTTCAAAAGCAGTGTCCAAAAACGTATCAACCATTTCAATGGCTTGTGGTAAAGCAGTATAACGAGCAGGTATACTCAAAATATTGGCATTATTGTGTTGTCTGGCAAGTGCCACAATTTCTTTGTTCCAACATAAAGCAGAACGTACACCTTGATGTTTATTGGCTGTCATATTGGCGCCATTGCCACTACCACAAATAATAATGCCAAAATGGGCTTTGTTGCTTTCTACATCTTGTGCCACAGGATGTACAAAATCTGGATAATCCACACTATCGTTAGAGTCTGTACCATAATTTGTTACTGTAAACCCTTTGGCTTCCAAATGCTTTAAAATAGCAAATTTATACTCTGTTCCAGCGTGATCGTTGCCTATTGAAATTTTCATTTTTAAGTTGTGTTTTTATTTCCGTAAAGGTACAAAATGTAGTTTTATGACTTATTAATTTTATTAGCTTTAGTAAAGCAGCTTTTATTAATGTTAATAGTTAGGCTAAACAAATCTCATAACCTGTTAATAACTGTTTATAATTATTTAAAACTAAAACATGGTTTATTCAAGAATTTTTTCAAACAAAAAAAGGGTTGACATCACCAAAATATAAGTCTATAATTTTTGGACAAGTTTTCAGCAATCATTTGTAGGTTATAAACACAAATTTTTAAGAAATTTATGAGCTATTCCACCTAAAAAACACTTATTAACAACCCTTGTATTTTGTTAATAGAAAATAAAATACAACTAAAAATGAAGCTCTTAAATATTAACTAATTGTTAATTATATTTTAATAGAACGTCAATAAGGTAATTTCAAAACAAAACTTAAAAAAGTTATACCTGTTATTAACAACCCATCATAATCATTAATATTTTTTTAAAATTTTAAAAGAAAAAGATGATTGTATATATATGTGTGGATAAGTTTAATATTAACTAATAATTAACATAGCTCTAAATTTTAAAATTAAATTTTTTTATATGTTCGCGAATTAATAATGTAAAAAAAATATTACAAATTAACCCCTATTAAATGAATAATTATGAAAATTAAACTACTTTTTGTTTTACTGTTATTACCTACTTTTATTTTTGCTCAAACTAAAATTGGATTTGATATAGATGGTGTATCATATGGTGATAAATTTGGAAATACTGTCGCAATTTCTGATGATGGAAGTATTTTAGCAGTTGGTGCTCCTCATAATCAAGATAATGGAATTCAATCTGGTCATGTACGTGTTTTTAATAATAATAATGGAACTTGGGTACAAATGGGTAACACCTTAGTAGGAGAAAATGCTTACGACAGGTTTGGTACAAGTGTTTCTTTATCTTCAGATGGATTAACACTTGCTGTTGGTGCTCCATTAAATGATTCTAATGGTAATGCGTCCGGTGAAGTTAGAGTATATACTTTCAATAATGGTTTATGGACGCAAAAAGGATCAGATATAAATGGTAAGTATCATAGTTATAAAGCAGGCACAAGTGTTTCCTTATCTTCAGATGGATTAATTCTTGCTGTTGGAACTGATGGCTTTGCTTCAAGTAGAGGATTAGTCAGTATCTATAAATATCAAAATAATTCCTGGAGTAAGCTAGGGTCAGATATTATAGGTCTTTCAGATGGTGATAGATTTGGAACAGTCGTTTCTTTATCTTCAAATGGTGAAATAGTTGCTATAGGTGCATATTATAATAGTACAGTTCAACCAGGATCTGGCCATGCAGCAATATATCAATATAATAGCACTAATAATACTTGGAATCAATTAGGAACCAATTTACATGGTCAAACACCAGGTGCATATTTTGGTCGTGATGTTTCATTGTCTAATTCTGGGCA
Organism: uncultured Xanthomarina sp.; assembly: GCF_963971605.1. NCBI lineage: Bacteria > Pseudomonadati > Bacteroidota > Flavobacteriia > Flavobacteriales > Flavobacteriaceae > Xanthomarina > uncultured Xanthomarina sp. Next base: position 151,544 of record NZ_CAXATZ010000001.1, on the reverse strand, counting down.
TATTGTTGCAATTGGTGCTAGTGATGAAACTGGAAATGCAAGTAATTCTGGTGTGGTTAGAACCTATATATATAATAATAATTCGTGGGAATTAATGGGATTACCAATACATGGAGATGAATCATGGTCTGGTTTTGGACAACAAGTTGATCTATCAGCAACTGGTTTAACGTTAACTATTGGTGCACATGGTCATGATGGTGAATTAGCTGATAAACCATCAATTGGTCAAGTTAAAATATTTAGATTTGAAAATGATTCATGGAATGTATATGGAAATCCCATAGATGGAGAAGCTACAGGTGATAACTCAGGTTATGCTCTTGCTTTGTCTGCAGATGAAACAACTCTTGTTATTGGAGCAACAGAAAATGTAAACGAAAATGGTGATAAATCAGGTCATGTTAGAGTTTATGATACAGATATTGAAACTTTAGGTTTAAATAATGAAAGCAGAAGCACTCAATTTAAAATTTATCCAAATCCAGCAAATAATCAAGTAAACATTCAATTACAAAAAGGATTAGAATTTAAAAAAGTAAACATTTATAGTACTCTAGGTCAGCTTATTAATACTTCAAAAGAAAAGATAATAAATACCACTCATTTATCTCCAGGTATGTATCTAATAGAAATAGAAACCAATCAAGGAAATGTAACGAAACAATTGATTAAAGAATAATTATAAAATTTTATAATGAATTAAAAGGTTTACATTAATTTGTAAGCCTTTTTTTGTTAACATAACATTAAAGATGTACTCATTTAATATTAAAACCGTAGCTTTGTATTAAATTTATAACCAGTACTTCACTTTTATTAGGTTATAAAACAACAGATTCCTATCTTTAATAGGAATAGAAAATGATTACAATTAATACATGACAAAAAAGAAAAAAAGGAAATCGTCTCATAACAAGATTTCCAACCTTACAAATACCATTCTAAGTATTTTAAAAAAAGATAGAAACCAATCCTTTAACTATAAACAAATTGCTGCTAAAATTGGTGTTAACGATGCCAGTAGCAGAAATCAAATTATAAAAAAACTTCAACAATTAAAAGCGAAACAAGAAATTGAAGAAGTAGAAAGAGGAAAATTTAAATCCATTGTAAATACCGAATATCATACTGGAATTGTAGATATGGCTTCCAGAGGTTCCGGTTACATTGTTAGCGACGATTTTGACGAAGATATATATATAGCTTCAAACAATATGAACAAAGCACTTCATGGAGATGAGGTGGAATTTTATGCTTACAAAAGACGAAAACGCGGTAAGATTGAAGGAGAAATTACCAACATTATAAAACGCGCCAAAAGCGAATATGTTGGTGTGATTCAAATACATAAAAATTATGCGTTTGTGGTTACAGATGGCAATAAAATGTACACGGATATTTTTGTTCCCATTAATAAAATCAATAAAGCAGAAGATGGAGACAAAGTGCTTGTTTCCTTGGAAGATTGGCCGGAAAAAGCCGATTCTCCCAACGGAAAAGTACTTAAGGTTTTAGGAAAACCTGGAGAACACAATACAGAGATACATGCTATTTTAGCCGAATATGGTTTGCCTTACGATTTTCCACATGAAGTTGAAGACTATGCAAACAAATTAGATACGTCCATTACCAAAGAAGAAATTGCCAAACGTCGCGACATGCGAGATGTCTTGACTTTTACAATAGACCCAAAAGATGCCAAGGATTTTGACGATGCCTTATCTTTTAGGATTTTGGACAATGGTTTGTTTGAAATTGGAATCCACATTGCAGATGTCTCGCATTATGTACAACCAGATACTGTTTTGGACGATGAAGCTTACGAAAGAGCAACCTCTGTTTATTTAGTGGACAGAGTGGTACCAATGTTACCAGAGGTACTATCCAACAATGCCTGTTCTTTAAGACCTCATGAAGAAAAATATACCTTTTCTGCAGTCTTTCAAATGAATGATAAAGCCGAAGTTAAAAACCAATGGTTTGGAAGAACCGTTACCTATAGTGATGCACGATTTGCTTATGAAGAAGCTCAAGCCATTATAGAAAATAATTCAAATGTCATACTTAACCCTGTTGAAGCATCTCATTTGAATAACACAATACCAGCCGAAGTTTCATTAACCAGTAAAGAATACCAAACAACACCAGAAATTGCATTCGCTACTTTAAAATTAAATGAACTAGCAAAAATTATGCGTAGAAAGCGCATGAAATCTGGAGCAATTTCATTCGATAAAGTAGAAGTAAAATTCAATTTAGATGAACAGGCAAATCCTGTAGGAGTTTTTTTTAAAACCAGTAAAGATGCCAATAAATTAATTGAAGAATTTATGTTATTGGCCAATAGGAAAGTGGCTGAATTTATAGGCAAACAAGCTCCTAAAAAAACCTTTGTGTACAGAGTTCACGACGAACCAGACGATAGTAAATTGGCTGCCCTGCAAAATGTGGTTGGCCGTTTTGGTTACAAACTTAATTTTAAAGATAGAAAAAGCATTTCTGCATCTTTAAACAATTTATTGAAAGATGTTGAAGGTAAAAAAGAACAAAATTTGGTAGATACTTTAACCATTAGAAGTATGAGTAAAGCCGAATATTCAACCCATAATATAGGACATTACGGATTGGCTTTCGATTATTACAGCCATTTTACATCACCTATTCGTCGTTATCCAGATGTTATGGCACATAGGCTGTTGCAGCATTATTTGGATGGTGGAAAATCGGCCAACGAAGCCGTTTACGAAGATAAGTGTAACCATTCCAGTAATATGGAAAATTTAGCAACAAAAGCCGAAAGGGATTCCATAAAATACATGCAAATTAAATTCATGCAAGATCATAAAGATGAAGATTTTGTTGGAGTGATTTCAGGAGTTACAGATTGGGGCATATATGTGGAAATAATTGCCAACAAATGCGAAGGTATGGTTAGTGTTCGCGATATGAAAGACGATCATTATATGTTTGATGAAGACCATTTTGCACTTATAGGAAAAAATTCAAAAACCATGTACCAATTAGGAGATGAAGTGGTTGTAAAAGTAAAAGATACAGATTTGGTTAAGAAACATTTGGATTTTACTTTAATAGGTAAACATGAGGAATAGTTTTTGATAGCTCCTTGAATAAGGATAATACTTTTTTTAATAGAATTTAGCAAAACATTTATAAAAATATATAGTACAAATGAAACAGTTAATTTTTGCATTTTTTTTAATTGCAACAACAAATATTTACGCACAAATTGAAAAGAATTTGGGCGATTTTAAGGAACTGAAAGTTTATGATAGAATAGAAGTAGAGCTAATAAAATCCGATAGCAATAAAGTGATTATAACAGGAAAAAACACCGAAGACGTGGTTTTGGTTAACAAAAACGGCACTTTAAAAATACGTATGACAGTTCCAAAAGTGTTTAATGGCGATGATACTAGGGTACAATTATACTATACAAATATAGATATTATAGATGCCAATGAAGGTACTTTTATAGGTTCTAACGATGTCATGAAACAATTTGAAATAGATGTGAGGGCTCAAGAAGGAGGCAGTGTAAAATTACAAGTTGAAGATGTCACCTTTGTGGAAGCCAAAGCCATAACAGGTGGTGTTATAAAAATCTCAGGACAAGCAAAAAATCAAAATATAGACCTAACTACAGGAGGATCTTATCTTGGTAAGGATTTAGAAACCGAAAAAGCCAAAATTAACATTAAAGCTGCTGGAGAAGCTCATGTTAGAGCTACCAATGAAGTGGATGTAAAAGTTAGGGCAGGAGGTACAGCATACATTTATGGAAATCCAGAAACCTTAACAGAAAATACTGTTTTTGGTGGAAAAATTATAAGAAAAGAATAAGCTTAAAAGCAAAGCTTCATGTCAATTTATCTGTAATCGCTAAAAAAATTATGTAATTTTGTAGAAAACACCTCGTTTGTATGCAAGATGCTATTCTTACAGCAATTCCTTTTGGTATTATTTTATCGTTCACAATTGGACCTGTATTTTTTGTGCTTTTGGAAACCAGTGCCACAAAAGGGTTTAAAAGTGCTTTAATTTTCGATTTAGGAGTGATACTTGCAGATATTTTCTTCATTATCGTAGCATTTTACAGTACCAGTAAGCTTTTGGATAAAATAAAAGACGATCCAAATTTTTTGATTTTTGGTGGTGTTCTATTGGCTATTTATGGTTTTATTTCGTTTATAAAAACCTCTAAATCTTTTCGTGACATTGTTAGGGAATACCATACAGTAGAAATAAAAAAGAAATTTGGAATGCTTTTTATTAAAGGGTTTCTTCTCAATTTTATTAATGTAGGTGTGCTTTTAGGTTGGTTGGGTTTTATTGTTATAGGCAGTTCCTTAACCGAAAACACTCAAGAACTATATGTGTTTTTAGGAACCATTTTAGCTGTTTATTTTTTAGTGGATTTATTGAAGATGATAGCTGCCAAAACACTTAAAAGTAAATTAACACCAAGACGTATTTTTAAAACCAAGAAAATAGTGGCTTTGGTGATATTGGGTTTTGGACTTTTATTGTTGGTTCAAGGATTTTTTCCAAAAGAAAAAGCACTCATTAAAGATAAGTTGGAACAAATTAATCCTATTAATTAAAATAAAGTCCAGCTTAAGTAAAAAAGCTTTCTAGGAATCATTAACAAAATATTTGAAAATTGCTTTTGGATGTAATTTTTTAAACAAATAATTAACCTTATGGATACTCCATAGATACTCCATAGATACTCCATGGATAGTGCATGGAAGCCAGCGTTTTTTCTTACAAATTTAAACCAGATTAGAAATAGAAACCCGCCAATAACCAAACTTAAACAGTAAAAAAAGGATGTCTTAAAAGAGCAGCTGCTATACATACCTATTCACAACAATTGTTCAGAATAAAGAATTGCTATAGAGGGGTTTGGATTTAATGAATGTTTCTTAAAAATTGTATATAAAAAACCTTCAAGCTAAACTTGGAGGCTTTAGAGGTGTCGAGTGCATTAGAACCGCATAATCTTACTATAAATTTTCATAAAATTTAAACAAAAAAAAGAGCTACTTATAAAGTAACTCTTTATTGAGGTGTCGAGCGGATTCGAACCGCTGTAGATGGTGTTGCAGACCACTGCCTAGCCACTCGGCCACGACACCTTAAATTCCTGTAGAAACAGGCTTCCCATATTAAATTACGAGATGGCAAATATAAAAATATTTCCCCTTTTTAGCTATTTAGAATCTAATTTTTACGTTTTTCTGTCATTTTTATGGTAACCATTTCAACATCACCTCCAATAGGAGGATTTAGTTTACTTACACAAATGGTCGCTTTATCCACCAGTTTGTCTTCTTTGAATATCCTGTTTAATATACGTTTTGCTACCGTTTCCAATAGTTTAGAGGGTTTTAACATCTCTTCCCTAACAATTCTGTTTAAAAAAACATAGTCAACTGTATCGCTTAAATCATCAGTTTTTGCAGAGGTTTTTAAATTGGCTTTAATTTTCAAATCCACACGATAATCACAACCAATTTTTGTTTCCTCCTTTAAACAACCATGATGTGCAAAAACCCTAATGTTCTCAACTTTTATAATTCCCAAAACAAATTCTTTTCAACAAAAATAATACACTATTATTTAATAACTTTGCTTTTTATTTTTAAATATGTCTGAAGAAACAAAATCACTCAATTTTATTGAGCATATCATAGAAGAAGATTTAGCAAACGGCTTAAAACAAGAAGCCTTACGTTTCCGTTTTCCACCAGAACCCAATGGATATTTACATATTGGTCATACCAAAGCCATAGGAATCAGTTTCGGTTTGGGCGAAAAATACAATGCTCCCGTTAATTTACGTTTTGATGATACCAATCCAGCAAAAGAAGAACAGGAATATGTAGATGCCATTAAAGAAGACATCTCATGGTTGGGCTACAAATGGGCCAACGAGCTATATTCATCAGATTATTTTCAACAGCTTTACGATTGGGCCATTTTATTGATTAAAGAAGGCAAAGCATATGTAGATTCCCAATCCAGCGAAGCCATGGCTGAGCAAAAAGGCACACCTACACAACCTGGAGTGGATGGCCCTTATAGAAATAGATCTGTGGAAGAAAACCTGGATTTGTTTGAACGCATGAAAAATGGCGAATTTGCAGAAGGTTCACATGTACTTCGTGCAAAAATAGACATGCAGCATCCCAACATGTTGATGCGTGATCCCATTATGTATCGCATTTTAAAGAAAGCCCATCATAGAACTGGAACAGATTGGTGCATTTATCCTATGTACGACTGGACTCATGGTGAAAGCGATTATATTGAACAAATATCACATTCCCTTTGCTCGCTTGAATTTAAGCCTCATAGAGAGCTTTACGACTGGTTCAAGGAACAAGTCTATAAATATCAACCAGAAGCGCTTCCTATGCTTCCTAAACAACGGGAATTTGCACGTTTAAACTTAAGTTATACCATTATGAGCAAACGCAAGTTGCTTAAATTGGTGGAAGAAGGTATTGTTTCTGGTTGGGACGATCCTAGAATGCCTACCATTTCTGGACTTCGTCGTCGTGGTTATACACCAAACTCCATTAGGAAATTTGTGGAAACCGTTGGCGTTGCCAAACGTGATAATGTGATTGATGTGGCCTTATTGGAGTTTTGTATACGTGAAGATTTAAATAAAACAGCTCCAAGGGTTATGGCTGTCTTGGATCCCGTAAAAGTAGTCATAACCAATTATCCTGAAGATAAAGTGGAATGGTTGGAAGCCGAAAACAATCAAGAAGATGATAGTGCTGGCTACAGAAAAGTTCCTTTTTCTCGTGAAATTTACATTGAAAAAGACGATTTTAAGGAACAAGCAGGCAGTAAATATTTTAGGTTGACTTTAGGAAAAGAAGTACGATTAAAAAATGCCTATATCATTAAAGGCGAAAGCGTAATAAAAGATGATAAAGGGCAAATTACCGAAATTCATTGTACGTATTCCGAAGATACTTCAAAGAAAGTAAAAGGCACCTTGCATTGGGTTTCCATACCTCACGCCATACAAGCTGAAGTTAGGGAATACGATAGATTGTTTTTGGACGAAGCTCCAGATGCCCATCCAGACAAGGATTTCATGGAATTTTTAAACCCAAATTCATTAAATATAGTCCAAGCTTATGTAGAGCCAAGTTTAAAGGATGCCAAAGTAGGAGATAGGTTCCAGTTTCAACGTATAGGTTATTTTAGTGTGGATCCAGACACCACTTCAGGAAAGCTTGTTTTCAATAAGACGGTTGGTTTAAAAGATTCTTGGGCCAAACAACAACCATCAAGTCAAAAGAATCATAAACAGCAACAAACCAAACAAAACCAATCCCAACGTAAAGCTATTGATGTGATCCAGCAATTGGGAAAAAAATATACCAACCTTCCAGAAACCAAACAACAAAAGGTAAAAGCTGAAATTTTAGAATTAGCTAAAAATGTAAGTTATGAAGAATTGGAACCACTTTTCAACACAGCAGCAAAAAAGGTTGGAACACGAATTGCCGTTATGTTGGTTTTAAGTGTTTTACTAAAAAACGGATTAGAGAGAAATGCAACTATTAATGAATTTATTGAAAAAGCGTTGGAAGACAACAACGAGCTTCTGGTTGCAGAAACTAAAGCTATTTTAATGGAATTTTAAAACAAATTAAAGCCTTGAAAACTTATGTTTTCAAGGCTTTTTTTTCTATTATATGGTTTATTTTAAGGATATTTTAGAACCCAGAAACAAGATTGGAAAGAAATACAACCTTTTAAATCTTAACTTTCTTTTATCTCCATTTTTTTTATTTTGAAAACATGACAATTTTCACTATCTTTTAAACTTCTTTAAGCTAGGTTTTAATATGAAAACTGTGAAAGATTTAATTTCGGAAATATCAGAGTTATTGCTTTTTATTAAAAAGGAGTATCCAGTTAGTTACAAATTATTGGACGAAGACCCTATAACCATTCCCAATCTGGAACACCCTCATGTGTCTACCGAAGATTTGGAAAAATACCTTGAAATTTTAAAAGACTTGATAGCCAAGAAACAAATAAAAAAATAAAAACCTCCAATGTTTTAAAATTGGAGGTTTTTTCTAAACAATTATAAGCCTTTTATTCTTCCTTTTTCTTGTTGGTATTTTTCATGGCTTCACCAATTTGGTTACTAGCCGTAAAACTGGCAACCATATCATTTAGCATGTTACTGCCTGCTTGAGGTGAATTTGGCAGTAAAATCAAATTGGTATTTGTTTCCCCACCAATGGCCTGTAAGGTATCGTAATGTTGTGTTACAACAATCAATGCTGAAGCTTCCTGACTGTTAATGCCTACTTTGTTTAAAACCTCTACAGATTCCTCCAAACCTCTGGCAATTTCCCTACGTTGGTCTGCTATACCTTGGCCTTGTAATCGCTTGCTTTCAGCTTCTGCTTTGGCTTTTTCCACAATTAAAATCCTAGCAGCATCACCTTCAAATTGAGCAGCAATTTTTTCACGTTCAGAAGCATTAATGCGGTTCATTGCTTGTTTTACTTGTGGATCTGGATCAATATCTGTTACCAAGGTTTTAATAATATCAAAACCATAATCCAACATGGCATCGTTCAATTCTGCTTTAACGGCAAGGGCAATATCATCTTTTTTAACAAATACATCGTCCAATTTCATTTTAGGGACTTCTGCTCGAACCACATCAAATACATAACTGGTTATTTGTTCGTGAGGATAATCCAGCTTATAAAAAGCATCATACACCTTGTCTTTAATTACCATGTACTGGACAGATACTTTTAACCTTACAAACACGTCATCCAGGGTTTTGGTTTCAATAATAACATCCAATTGCTGGATTTTTAAACTCAACCTTCCGGCTATTCTATCTACAAGTGGAATTTTAATTTGTAAACCAGAATGGCGAATGCTTTGAAACTTTCCAAAGCGTTCAATAATAACAGCTGTTTGTTGTTTTACTATAAAAAAAAGTGAAATGATAATAAACAGACATAAGATGATAATAGGAATGGATAAAATGGACATAATAGGATTTTTTTAGATTGTAAAATAAATGACTACTAATTTAAGTTATATTTGTCACAATCACACTAGAAGCATCATGCAAAAAAGACAACTTATTGTATTAGTAGCCATCTGTATGGGATTTGTTACAATGTCCTTTGGACAACACACAAGATATAAAATCAAAAACGGGTTTGGCATTTATGGAGGAATTACGCAGTACGATATTATAACAGATAATTTTAACACCAAAAAAGGCAATGGTTGGCAAGCAGGAGCTTCGGCAACGGTTGATATTCCTCATAAATGGTACAATGTAAGCTACACCATTCAACTATCTGAAAACCATATTGGCATAGCTGCAAGACCACTTCCAATTAGTTTAAGTGAAGAGTTTGTTGATTATAAAATATTTACGGCTCAAATTGCTTTATTGATGCATGTAAAGTTGATTGATAGTTTTTTGACCATCGATGTAGGTCCTATGATTCAATATAATGGCGACATGGAAATGGACGATAAAAAATATGAGAATTATATTATAAACAACTACAATAATTTATTGGCCAAAGATTTGAACGACATTAGTAATTTCAATATTGATGGAGCCATTGGAGCATCGGCTGGATTTGGTTTTTTTAGACTGAAAGCTCAATATATCTACGGTTTTACCAATATGTTGAACAAGTTAAACGATAGCGATTTGGATTTAACCGGAAACGATAAAAAAATTAAAGGAAACCAATCCATGTTTGCTTTTACTGCAATGATTACGTTTTAATAAATAAAAATATTAAAAATAAAAAAGCGACCTTTTGGTCGCTTTTTTATTTTATGATAAGGTGTTGATTAAATTGTCTATTCGTCTTATACTTTCATCTTTCCCAATTAAATACATAATATCAAAAACCTCTGGACCTTGTAAAGCGCCAACCAATGCCAAACGTAAAGGCATCATCACTTTACCAAAACCAATTTCTTTTGAAGTAATCCAACCTTTAATCTCTGTTTGAAGGTTTTCAACCGTAAAATCTTCAATGGAAGATATTATTGAAAGAAGCTTTTTCATTAACTCTGGCGACTCTTCTTTCCATGCTTTTTTAACGGCTTTCTCATCTAAATCTGTAGGTGTTTCAAAGAAATAATGTCCTAAATCCCAAAAATCGGTTACAAAAGTGGCTCGCTCCTTAATTAAATGGATAACCATGGAAATGTAGTTTACATCAATGTCTTTCAATGCGTCGGGAAAAAGCATTTGAAATTGTTCTGCAAGCACATTGTTGTCTTGTTCTTGCATATAATGGTGGTTAAACCATTTTATTTTATCTGGATCAAAACGTGCACCAGCTTTGTTTACACGACTTAAATCGAAGGCTTGAACCAATTCTTGCAAACTAAAAATTTCCTGTTCGGATCCTGGGTTCCAACCTAAAAAGGCCAAAAAGTTAACCACAGCTTCAGGAAAATAACCATCCTCTCTATAACCACGGGATATTTCGTCTGTTTGGTGGTCTTTATAAGCTAATGGAAATACCGGAAACCCTAATTTATCGCCATCACGTTTGCTTAACTTTCCTTTTCCTGTAGGCTTTAAAATTAGTGGTAAATGCGCAAATTCTGGTACTTCCCAACCAAAGGCTTTATAAAGTTGAATATGCAATGCCAAGGAAGGCAACCATTCTTCACCACGAATCACATGTGTGATTTCCATTAAATGGTCGTCTACAATATTTGCCAAATGATAGGTTGGCATGCCATCACTTTTAAACAACACTTTATCGTCTAAAATATTAGTGTCAATAGTGATATTTCCACGTATGATATCTGTTAAATGCAAGGTTTCATCTTGAGGCGATTTAAACCTAATAACATAGTCTTCTCCAGCATCCAACTTTGCTTGGGTTTCTTCTGCAGAAAGGGATAACGAGTTGCATAATTTCAAACGGTTATGCCAATTGTAGATAAAGGTTTTTCCTTTTTCTTCATGGTCTTTTCTATGGAAATCCAGAGTTTCAGCTGTATCAAACGCATAATAGGCATTGCCTGTGGCAATCAATTTATCAGCATATTCTTTATATAAATGCTTGCGTTCGCTTTGTCTGTAAGGACCAAATTTTTCATTTTTCCCTGGTCCTTCATCATAAGGAATATGACACCAATTTAAGGATTCCACAATATAATTTTCGGCACCTTCAACATATCTGTTTTGATCGGTATCTTCAATTCTAAGGATAAAAGTTCCGTTGTGTTTTTTAGCAAAAAGATAGTTGAAAAGTGCTGTTCTAACACCTCCAATATGTAAAGGTCCTGTAGGACTTGGTGCAAAGCGCACTCTAACTTGTTTAGACATCTTGTTTTGTTTGAAGTTGCAAAGATAGATTTTTGAAGTTTTAAGTTCAAAGTTTAAAGTTTAAAGTTTCTCAAAAGGCAAACCAGAACTGAAAACAATCAAGAAATCATTTCGCGAGGCACGCGTTTGTTCATAATCTTAAACCACAAAGGAGGAAAGAGCGACAAAACCATAGATGTTGGGTAACCATAAGGCATTTGAGGGCTATCCTCATAACTATTGAGTATTTGGTATTTCTTGGACGATTTGTAATGATGATCGCTATGTCTGGTAAGTTCATACAGAACAATGCGCCCAATGGCATGATTGGAATTCCAGGAATGAATTTCACGAACACGCTCATAGCGTCCAGAAGGCAATTTTAAACGCAGCAAACCATAATGTTCAATATAATTTACGGTTTCCAACATGATAAACCCAACTATTCCTGAAGCGATAGCAAACAAAAGACCTATGGTTCCAAAAAACACAAGGACCAATACAAGATAACAGAGTTGAAATACCAAAAACCAAAACATATCATTTTTAACCGAAAAGAAAGTATTTTTATTGTTTTTCAATAGTGTGTTTTGAATTTTCCATGAATTGATATATTGTCTAAAGGTAGATGTAAACCAAAAAGAATAAACCGTTTGATTGTATCTTGCAGTTGCAGGATCTTCAGGAGTTGCGGCATGTAAATGATGTCCAAAGTTATGTTCAATGTAAAAGTGCATGTAAAAGGATGGCAATAACAAAGCCTTCCCTAAAAAACGTTCGTTGGAGCTTTGTCTGTGTCCAAGTTCATGAGCCACATTAATGCCATTTACTGCTAAAACAATACCTATAGAAAAAACCAGACCAATGACTTCAAACAATTCCAAGGAATTGGTGGAAACCCTTGTTAAAGCATACAAAACCAAGCCATAAACCACAAGAACGTTTAAATATAACAACCAATCAAAAAGTCTGTTTTTAAGTTTGTTTGTCACTTCTTCTGAACTTAAATTCGATGGATCCATAGGGCATAACAAGTCTAAGGCTGGTAACAAAACAAACGCATAAAAAGGTGTTAAAAACACAAAAAACCCCTTGAAATAAATACCCAAAAAGGCCATAACAGGCATGGACAGAGCTGCCAAATACTTTAAATCCTTCATAAATATCAAGTTGCAATTATTAAAACAAGCAAATCTTACTAAAATTAACTAAGTTTTACCAAATCTAAACATTTCAGAGTAAAAATATTATTGTAGTTTTATTGGTTAAGAAAACAGCGACTTAAATTCATGACAAAATTTAAAGACATACAATTAAAATTGGAGGCGTTTATTAAGCGATTTTATTACAACGAATTGCTTAAAGGAACCATTCTTTTTTTCGCTTTGGGTTTTTTATATTTTTTGTTCACACTTTTTGTGGAATACGTTCTTTGGTTAAACCCAACAGCGCGAACAGCATTGTTTTGGGTTTTTGTGGTTGTTGAACTGGCTTTGTTTGTGAAATTTATTGCCATACCATTGGCAAAACTGTTTAAACTTCAAAAAGGCATAAATTACAAAGATGCTTCAAAAATTATTGGAAACCATTTTCCAGAGGTTAACGATAAGCTTTTAAATGTACTTCAATTAAAAGAAACATCAGTAGAATCTGAACTGTTATTGGCGAGCATCGACCAAAAATCTGCCGAGTTGCAACCCATTCCTTTTAAATTGGCAATTAACTTTAAATCCAATTTAAAATATTTAAAATTTGCTGCCATTCCCGTTGTCATCCTGTTGTTAACTTATGCTACAGGACACATAAATTGGTTCAGTGATAGCTATAAACGTGTTGTTAATTATAAAACGGCTTATGAGCCACCAGCACCTTTTCAGTTTTTTATACTGAATGAGTCCTTAACCACCAACGAAAACACAGATTTTAGGTTAAGGGTATCCACAGCAGGAGAGGTGGTTCCTGAGAATGTAAACATTAAATTCAATAACGAATCTTATGTCTTGCAACAGATAAATCCTGGACAATTTGAGTATGTTTTTTCCAAACCTAAACAAGAAGTATCATTTCAACTTACAGCAAATAATGTTATATCCAAACCTTATGTTTTAAAGGTAGTGGAAGTGCCTAGCCTGTTACATTTTGAAATGCACCTGGATTACCCTTCATATACCAAAAAAACAGATGAGGTTATAAAAAGCACTGGAAATGCCATTGTCCCACAAGGAACTAAGATTACCTGGAAATTGGCAACCAAAGCAACGGATTTGGTGCAATTGATTTCTAAAGATACGGTTCAATTAACTGAAACAGCTTCCAATAAATTTGAAACCACAAAACAAGTATCCAACCCTTTGGATTATAGCTTAACAACCAGTAATACGCAACTAAAGAACTACGAAACCTTATCTTATAGCATTGATGTTGTTTCTGATGAACACCCAGAACTCCATATTAAAATGGCTGTTGATAGTTTAGACCAACAGTCGCTTTATTTCCACGGACAAGCAAGTGACGATTATGGATTGACCAAACTACAAATGGTTTATTATCCTATTGATAATGAGATAGATGTAAAATTTGAACCTATTCCGGTTACCAAGTCCAATGTGGCAGATTTTATAAGTGCGTTTCCCAACCAATTGGAATTAAAAGAAGGTGTTAGTTATCATTTGTATTTTCAAGTATTTGACAATGATGTGCTTCATAATTATAAAAGTACCAAGAGTGCAGTGTACTCCTATAGAAAATTAACCAAGGAAGAGGAGGAGAACAAGCAATTGGAACAACAAAGTGAAACCATCCAAAGTTTGGATAAATCCCTTGAAAAATTTGAAGAACGACAAAAAGAATTGGAATCCCTATCAAAAACCCAAAAAGAAAAAGCAGAGTTGAACTTTAACGACAAGCGTCAGTTGGAAAACTTCTTGAAACGTCAAAAACAACAAGAAGAAATGATGCAGAATTTCAACAAACAGCTTAAAGAAAACCTGGAAGAGTTTCAAAAGGATAAAGAAACAGAAGATCCTTTTAAAGAAGATTTAAAAGAACGTTTAAAAGAGAACGAAGAGCAGCTTAAAAAAGACGAAAAACTTCTTGAAGAACTGGAAAAGCTCCAAGAAAAAATCAATAAAGAAGAGTTGTCAGAAAAGCTAGAACAACTTGCAAAACAAAATAAAAACAAAAAGCGTAGTTTGGAACAGCTATTGGAATTGACCAAGAAATATTATGTGTCCAAAAAACTGGAAAAACTTCAAAAAGAACTTGAGGATTTAGCCGAAAAACAACTGGATCTTTCTAAAGAAGACAAAGAAAACAACACCAAAGAAAAACAAGACGAGTTAAATAAGGAATTTGAAGATTTTCAAAAAGAGATGGAACAACTTCAAAAGGAAAACGAAAGTTTAATAGACCCTTTAAAACTTCCTCAGGATAAAAATCAAGAAGAAGATATTAAGAAAGATCAGGAAGCAGCTACAGATGAATTAGGTAAAAAAGAAGAAAACCAAGAACAAAATAAAGAACAGGATGCCCAGCAAAACCAAAAAAATGCTTCTCAAAAACAAAAACAAGCTGGACAGAAAATGAAAAGTCTAAGCCAAAAAATGCAAGCTGGTATGCAGATGATGGGAGGCGCAGAACAAATGCAAGAGGATATAGACATGCTACGTCAAATCTTGGACAACCTTATTTTGTTTTCTTTGGATCAAGAGGCGTTAATGAATCAATTTAAGGTCATAGAAGTAAACCACAACAAATACGCAACCTATTTAAAAAAACAATACACCTTAAAAGAACATTTTTCCCATATAGACGATAGCTTGTTTGCTTTATCCTTAAGGCAACCAAAATTATCGGAATTTGTTAATAAGGAAATTTCCGAAGTCTTTTATAACATAGACAAATCCTTGGATCAATTTTCAGAAAACAATATTTATCAGGGTGTGTCCAATCAGCAATACACCATAACAGCTGCCAACAATCTTGCAGACTTTTTAAGTAATGTAATGGATTCCATGCAAATGCAGGCCAGTGGTCAAGGTTCTGGCGGACAAGGAAAACCAGAACAAGGTTTACCTGATATTATTATGAGCCAAGAGGAACTCAATAAGCAAATGCAAGAAGGCATGAAGAAAAGCCAAAATGGCAAGCCTAAAGATGAAGGCGAAGGAAAAGAAGGGAATGAAGGAGAGCAAGGTGATAAGGAAGGAGAAGAAGGAAAAGACAGCAAACCAGGGCAAGATGGCAAACAACAAGGGGAAGGAGAAGGCTCCATGTCTGAAGAATTAAATGGCGAATTGTTTAGAATCTATCAGCAGCAGCAGCAAATCAGACAAGCCTTGGAGGATAAGTTAGCTAAAGAAGGCCTCAATCCATCAGGCAATCATTTATTAAAACAAATGGAGCAAGTTGAAATGGATTTACTCAATAAAGGTTTTACCCAACGAACCTTGGAAAAAATGATGAATTTACAACATCAATTGTTAAAAATGGATAATGCAACCTTTCAACAAGGACAAGATACCAAACGTAAATCTGAAACAAACACCAACGATTTTGACAACAACAGTAACAATCAAATCCCTAAAGCCAAAGAATATTTTAACACGAATGAAATTTTAAACAGACAAAGTTTACCTTTGCAACCAGTTTACAACAATAAAGTGAAAGACTATTTTAAGCAAGATAATGATTAGTTACAATTCAGAGAACACCTTTAAACTTGATAACGAACACCAAATCTCTTCATGGATTGAAGAGGTTATTACCGAAGAAAATTTTAAGTTGGGAGAGATTAATTACATCTTTTGCAACGACGATTATTTACATAAATTAAATATGGAATTTCTGCAGCATGATACTTTAACAGACATTATTAGTTTCGATTACACGGTAGGAAAATTAATACAAGGCGATATTTACGTGTCTACAGAAAGAGTAGCAGACAATGCAAAGGATTTTCAAGTGTCCTTTCAGGAAGAGTTACTTCGTGTCATGGTACATGGCGTTTTGCATTATTGTGGCTATAAAGATAAAACAGATGCAGAAGCACATACTATGCGCGAAAAGGAAAATCATTATCTTCAAAAATTTGCTAATATGCAGTAAATCAGCGTATATTTGCAAATTATTTTACCATTAAAAGCCGTTATTGGTAAATATGTAATTTAATTGTTCCACGTGGAACAATATTTTTCAAAAAGAATTTTTTAAATAGAATAGAACAATTTATGTTTAATACAGTATATGACGTTATAGTAGTAGGAGGAGGACATGCAGGTAGTGAAGCAGCAGCAGCAGCAGCCAACATGGGTAGTAAAACCTTGCTTATTACCATGAATTTACAAAACATTGCCCAAATGTCTTGTAATCCTGCCATGGGAGGAATTGCTAAAGGTCAAATTGTAAGGGAAATAGATGCGTTGGGCGGTTATAGTGGTATTGTTAGCGATACTTCGGCTATTCAATTTAAAATGCTTAACAAGTCTAAAGGGCCTGCCATGTGGAGTCCTCGTGTGCAAAGCGACAGAATGCGTTTTGCTGAAGACTGGCGGTTGATGTTGGAAAAAACAGCCAATCTGGATTTCTATCAAGAAATGGTTTCTGGACTGGTTGTTAAAAACAACAAAGTGGTTGGTGTAAAAACATCCCTTGGTATTGAAATATCTTGTAAATCTGTTGTGCTTACCAATGGCACTTTTTTAAATGGATTAATTCATATTGGAGATAAAAATTTTGGTGGAGGTCGTGCAGGAGAAAAAGCAGCCACTGGAATCACGGAACAACTGGTAAGTTTTGGTTTCGATTCTGGAAGAATGAAAACAGGAACACCACCAAGGGTAGATGGAAGATCCCTGGATTATTCCAAAATGATTGAGCAACCTGGTGACGAACATCCTGAAAAATTCTCTTATTTGGATGTCACAAAACCACTTACCAAACAGCGTTCTTGTTATATGAGTTATACAAGTCCTGAAGTTCATGATTTGCTTCGAGAAGGGTTTGATAGATCACCTATGTTCAACGGAAGAATTAAAAGTTTAGGACCTAGATATTGTCCTTCTATCGAAGATAAAATTAACCGTTTTGCAGATAAGGATAGACATCAGTTATTTATTGAGCCGGAAGGATGGCACACGGTTGAAATGTATATCAACGGTTTTTCAACGTCCTTGCCAGAAGATGTTCAGTTTAAAGCTCTACGCTCAGTTGCTGGTTTTGAAAACGTGAAATTTTTCCGTCCTGGATATGCCATAGAATACGATTATTTTCCACCAACACAATTACAACATACTTTGGAAACAAAGTTGATTGAGGGTTTGTATTTCGCTGGACAAATAAATGGAACCACAGGTTACGAAGAAGCTGCTTCGCAAGGATTGATGGCAGGCATCAATGCAGCATTGAAAATACAAGAAAGAGAGCCATTTATTTTAAGTAGAAGTGAAGCATATATAGGTGTTTTAATTGACGATTTGATTACAAAAGGCACAGAAGAACCATACAGAATGTTTACATCCCGTGCAGAGTATAGAACCTTATTGCGACAAGACAATGCCGATTTTAGATTGACTCCTAAATCTTTTGAATTGGGCTTGGCTTCTGAAAAACGCATGAAACGCATGGAGGAAAAGCAAAAAAAATCAGATGCTTTTGTGCAGTTTTTTGCTGATACCAGCGTGAAGCACGAAGAAATAAATCCTATTTTGGAACAAAAGGAATCTTCCTTGATGAAACAATCGGACAAGATGTTCAAGATTTTTTCAAGACCTAATATTACCATAGATGATATGCGACAGGTGGAAGCTGTAGAAACATATATTCAAGAACATGATTTGGACAATGAAATCATTGAGCAAGCAGAAATTCAAATCAAATACTCGGGTTATATTGAAAAGGAAAAAAACAATGCCGATAAATTGAATAGGCTTGAAAATATAAAAATCCCTAAAAATTTCGACTACTCCAAGTTAAAATCCATGAGTATGGAGGCTAGGGAAAAGTTAAACAAAATTCAACCAGTGACCATTTCCCAAGCTTCTAGAATTAGTGGTGTATCCCCTAGTGATGTTTCAGTGCTTTTGGTTTACATGGGAAGATAAAAAACGATCAATACAATATGTTCCACGTGGAACATATTGTATTTTTAATTAAATAAAGTCAGTCAAAACTTTTAATGAAGGATAAAAAAGTGTATTTGCAAGTTAAAGACCATTCTGTTTCAGGGCAAGATTTTCAACTTATAGAAAATACAACCTATGGGTTTCTAGAAACCCATCCTCAACCAAAAGTAGAGCAACTTCCAGAATATTATAACACCGAAGATTATATTTCCCATACAGATTCAAAAAGAAATCTGTTTGAAAAAGTATATCATACGGTTCGTGCTTTCTCTTTAAAAAGAAAAGTAAAATTAATCGAATCTTTTTTTCAAGCAGAGAAACCACATGAATCTTCAAACGAAAAAAAATTATTGGACATAGGTTGTGGTACAGGTGATTTTTTGCAAATGGCACAAAAACATCATTGGGAAGTTTTTGGTATAGAACCTAACGAACAAGCAAGAACAATTGCCAACTCCAAAACAAATCAACGTGTTTTCAATACAGAAAAACTAGAGAGCTTTAAAACGCACAGTTTTGATGTCATTACTCTTTGGCATGTGTTGGAACATTTGCCCAATCTTGAAAAGCAGGTAAGCATTTTAAAATCTTTACTGAAACCTCATGGGACTTTAATAATTGCTGTTCCTAATTACAAAAGTTACGATGCTAGCTATTATAAAAATTTTTGGGCAGCTTTTGATGTGCCTAGACATCTGTGGCATTTTTGTAAAACATCCATTTCGGAATTATTTTCATCTCAAAACATGACAGTGGTAAAAGTGCTGCCTTTAATTTTCGATTCGTATTATGTAAGCATGCTTTCAGAAAAATATAAAAAAGGTTCATTGAACATTTTTAATGCGCTTCGTATAGGTTGGCTGTCAAATATTAAAGCTAAGCGCTCAGGTGAGTATTCCTCGCTCATTTATGTCATAAAAAACAAGTAATTTTCAATTTAAGCGCTTTATTTGAAAGATTTCCAATTAAAATAAGCAATATGTGCCGAAAATTATAAAAACGGCTTAAATCGTTTCCTATGAATTCATTTTTAATCAATATTGTTTATGGTGTTTATGGTATGCTATAAATTATCCCTATCCATTAAATTGTTGGTCTTTTTTTAAAAGGATAACTTTTACTTTTCTACATTTGCGACGAATTAAAAAAAAAACTAAAAAATGAAAAACATATTTTTAATTGCTTTGGCAATGGTAACATTAGCTTCTTGCGAACCATCACTAAAAACCGGATTTATCGATAATAGTGAAGTGGTTAATAACTATCAAGAAAAAATTGATATAGAAGCCAAGTTTAAAGCCAAAGTGGAAGCATTTCAAAAAAGAACAGACAGTACAGGAAGGGCTTTTCAATTGGAAGCACAAGCGTTTCAACAAAAAGCTCAAAAAATGCCTGATGCCCAAGCACAACAGGAATACCAAGTGTTAAGTCAGAAACAACAAATGCTTCAACAACGTATTCAAGCAGAAGAGCAACAAATTTCCCAAGAAAGTCAAGCCGAAATAGATTCGCTTATCTCCAAAGTAAGGAATTTTGTTAAGGATTACGGAAAGAAAAATGGTTACACTTATATTTTTGGAAGTAACGAAGGTGGAAGTGTGATGTATGGAGCAGAAGCAAACGATTTGACCAAAGTTATTTTAGATGCTTTAAATGCTGATTACAAAAAGGACTAAGGTCTTTTAACCAGATTGATTAGCGCCAAACGTTTGTTTGGCGTTTTTTGTTCCTCCATAAAATGAAAAGGATTTGGGAATCAAGCTTAGATGCATGTTGCCACTGTCTATGAGTTCGCCATCTGCTTCAATGTAAGGATTTCCGTTATCCAAAATAGTAACGGATACCGAACTACTTTTATACGTTTCTACCTTATTGTGCTTGGTAATGTTACCATTGAAGAGCTTGGACATATTTTTTATTATATCCCATTTCCCAATGTTTTTCACGAGACTGATATCAAACAAACCATCAAACGGATTTGGTGATTTGGTGAGCTGCATTCCTCCTCCGGAATATTTACAAAGCCCAACCAAAACCATGAAGGTTTTTGTTTCAATAACTTTGGAATTCACCATGATCCTAGATTGAAAATTTTTAAATAAAAACAAACCAAGCAAAGCTCCAGCTACATAAGCCAAAGCGCCAAAATGTTTGTACTTATGTACCTTGCTTACTACTAGACCATCAAAACCAATTCCAGCCAAATTGATAAAATAAATGGGTTTCTTGGAGGAATTCAAAAACTCTATTTTACCAACATCCTGTTGTTTGGGATGTCCATTTTTAATCAGTAGTATGGCTCTTTCTAAATTCTTGGGAATGTTATCGGTCTTTACCCAATCGTTTCCTGTGCCAATAGGCACAACTCCAACATGGATGTGATTGGGAACCACGTGTTTTTGGCTCATGATTCCATTTACAATATGATGCAACGTACCATCACCACCAACACAAATAAAACGACTAAAACCTTGATATATAGCATTTTGAGTAAGTTCTATGCCATGATTTGGATATTCTGTAAAAACGTGTTCAAAATGAAATTCATACATTTTAAGTAGCTCTAGAATGTCTGGCCATTTTTTCTTGCATGAGCCATTTCCAGAGGTTGGATTAACAATAACAAACCAAGTTTTGGAGCTTGGCATATCAATCGGCTTTTTTATGAAGTAACCTGGTTAATTTTATGGAAAGATCTGTGAGTATAATTTTGGAATTTCCGTTCCTTTCAATATGGTAAATGGCATCTTGAAGTTCATTGGTAATGTCCAAAATATTATTTCCATGAACAAAAGGTGCAAATTTCCGTAGATCAAAATTTTCAGTTTTGGTTTCTAAATAAACCAAACTATCTGCTTGATAATTTAATAAAAGTGCTTGTCTAAAAAAGACAATACAAAATTGTAAAAATTGCTTTTGAGTTTCACGACCAGTTTTTGAAATATCTTCGCTCCATGAAATCAAATCGTGAATGGCACTTTTGTTTCCTTTAGCTTTAAAAGCACTTCTAATCCAAAATATAAACCACGATTCAAAAGGAGTGTCTTCGCTATCATGATAAACCAAGTCACAAGCTTTGTTGTAATTTCCATTGGCTTGATGTGCTATTTTTGTAGCAACTGTTAGATCCAGATTGTAATTTCTAACAAGGGCATCTTTAATAACCTCTTCGGCTAGAGGGGGAAAATGCAGCACTTGGCACCTGGAAAGGATGGTGTTTATAATTTGTTCCTCATCTTCGGCAACAAGTATAAAAACGGTTTTATTAGGTGGTTCTTCAATAAGTTTCAAAAGTTTGTTGGCAGCAGATGTATTCATTTTTTCTGCCATCCATATCAGCATCACTTTATAGCCACCTTCATAGGCTTTCAAGGATAAGGATTTTACAATTTCGGTTGCTTCATCCACACCAATTTGACCTTGTTTGTTATCCACGCCTAATTTCTTATACCAATCAAACAAGTTACCATAAGGTTGTTCGGACAAAAGCTCACGCCATTCTTCCAAAAACATATTGGAAACAGGATGTTTTTTAACCTTATCGTTGGTAGCTACAGGAAAGGCGAAATGTAAATCAGGATGAGAAAAATGTTCAAATTTTAAATTACAAGCCTCATTTCCACCAGTATTTTCACCATTGGTATTTTTGCACAGCAAATATTGGGCATAAGCAATTGCCATAGGCAAAGTACCAGATCCCTCTGGTCCAACAAATAGTTGTGCATGAGGTACACGACCGTTTTCGGCACTTTGCGTAAGGTGATTTTTTATATGTTCCTGACCAAGTATGTCACTAAAAAGCATATGGCAAAGATAACAGATTTCATCTCTTTTTATTGAAATGAAAAAATTATATTTGTGTCTCAAAATCAAATCTTATGAAAACTCTCAACGACTTCCATTTCGAAAACAAAAAAGCCCTCATCCGTGTGGATTTTAACGTGCCTTTAAACGATGACTTTAAAGTTACAGATAGCACCAGGATTCAATCTGCAAAACCAACCATTATAAAAATTTTGGAAGATGGAGGAAGTTGTATCTTGATGTCGCATCTGGGAAGACCCAAAGGTGTTGAAGAAAAGTTTTCCTTAAAACACATTGTGGACACAGTGGAAGATATATTAGGCGTTGAAGTTAAATTTGCTTCCAATTGTGTGGGAGAAGAAGCCACAAATGCTTCCAAAAACCTAGAATCTGGACAAATACTGTTGTTGGAAAATTTGCGTTTTCATAAAGAAGAAGAAGCTGGAGATGAAGCTTTTGCTAAAGAGCTTGCCAGTTTAGGAGATATTTATGTTAACGATGCTTTTGGCACAGCACATAGAGCGCATGCCTCAACAACCATTATTGCACAGTTTTTTCCAGAAAAAAAATGCTTTGGATATCTGATGGAACAGGAGATAAAAAGCATTGATAAAGTCATGAAAACCGGTGAAAAGCCAGTATGCGCTGTTCTTGGAGGAGCTAAAGTCTCTTCCAAAATTACAATTATCGATAATATTTTAGATAAAATAGATCATTTGATCATAGGTGGAGGCATGACTTTTACCTTTATAAAAGCACAAGGAGGTAAAGTTGGAAATTCGCTTGTGGAAGACGATAAAATGACACTGGCAAACGACATTTTGGAAAAAGCCAGAGCAAAAAACGTACAAGTGCATTTACCAGTAGATGTTATTATTGCAGATGCCTTTAGTAATGATGCTCATACCAATACCTGCGAGATCAACAACATTCCAGAGGGATGGATGGGACTGGACGTAGGACCACATACAGAGGCTTTGTTTTCTAAAGTTATATCAGAATCCAAGACTATTTTATGGAATGGACCCTTAGGTGTTTTTGAAATGCCAAATTTCGCCAAAGGAACCATAGCTTTAGGCCATGCTATTGCAGATGCCACTAAAAATGGCGCATTTTCTTTAGTAGGTGGAGGCGATTCAGTTGCTGCTGTAAAACAATTTGGTTTTGAAGATAAAGTAAGTTATGTAAGTACTGGAGGTGGAGCCATGCTGGAAAGCCTGGAAGGAAAAACACTGCCAGGAATTGCTGCCATTATGGATTGAATTGGAAAATAACGTATCTTTAATGTTTTTATAACAAGAAATTGGCAATAGCTACGTTTACCTTAGTTAAACAAAGTATCAACATGATTTTAAATAGAGTTTTAAATCTTTTATTCATATTAAGTTTAAGCACTTCTTTCGCTCAAGATTCTTTAGAAATAAAAAAGTTAAACGAAAAACTTTCTAAAGCAGAATTGGAAGAAGGCGAAACCTATGTGGTTGATACAATTATTGATGGGAAGCCATTGTATAAAAAACAAATAGATGCCATTACTAAAATTTCGGAATTGGATTCACTTCAAGACTTGGAAATCGCCTCCGACTTTGATAAAAAATGGCTGGAAGAACTTTACAACAATACACTTTACGATACCATTTACCAAACGGTTTCCGAATTGGAATATAACACCATTGAATACCCAGAATTATCCACAGATACCTTAAAAGCCAGATTGGCCAGATTAAATGCCAGAACACCTTTTAATGTGGAATACAACCCTTCCTTGGAGAGTGTTATAAAAAACTTTTTAAAAAACAGAAAAAGTTACTTTGAGCGTATCATGGGATTGAGCGCTTATTATTTCCCCATGTTTGAACGTGAATTGGATGCATATAACATACCTTTGGAGATGAAGTATTTAGCCATTGTGGAATCTGCTTTAAACCCAAGGGCTAAATCCAGAGTAGGAGCTACAGGATTATGGCAATTTATGTATGCTACTGGAAAGCAATATGGATTAGAGGTTAGCAGTTATGTAGATGAACGTAGCGACCCCATTAAATCCACAACAACTGCAGCAGTTTACTTATCTAAATTGTATGAAATATTTGGCGATTGGGATTTGGCTTTAGCAGCGTATAATTCTGGACCAGGAAACGTATCTAAAGCTATTAGGCGATCTGGAGGATATGAAAACTATTGGAACATACGTCATAACTTGCCAAGGGAAACAGCTGGTTACGTACCTGCTTTTTTAGCTACCATGTACATTTTTGAATATGCCAAGGAGCATGGTTTTGTGTCTGAAAAACCTTTGTTTTATGGATTTGAAACAGACACCATTCGTGTGAAACAAATGATCACACTCGACCAAGTTTCTGAAGCTACAAATATCTCCATAGAAGAACTTCAGTTTTTAAATCCTTCTTATAAATTAGATATCATTCCGGTAATAGAAAACAAAAATTATTACTTAAGATTACCAAGAACTTCAATAGGAACCTTTGTTACCAACGAATCCACAATATATGCAGCTGCCAAGGCAGAGCTGGAAGCAAGGGAAAAACCGTTGCCACAGTTTTTTAAAGCAGAATCCAAGGTTACCTATAGGGTTAAAAGTGGTGATAATCTAGGATTTATAGCAAGAAAATACCGAGTAAGGGTGAGCGACATTAAACGTTGGAATGGCCTGAGGAGCAATAACATAAGAATTGGTCAAAGATTAACCATTTACCCTAGAAACCCTGTTGTTTCACAAGAAACAAGTACTTCTAAAACCGACAATAAAACTACAACTTCTGGAGGTCAAAAAATATATACGGTTAAAAGTGGAGACTCCCTTTGGAGTATTTCTCAAAAATTCCCGGGAGTTTCTGTTCAAAATATTCGAGATTGGAACGATATTAGTGGTAACAATTTAAAGCCTGGAATGAAGCTTAAGGTTTCCAAAGGCTAAGTTTTAAATTTTCCATATAATTTTGTTAATCCCTGAACATAGAACGGTTTTAAACGTTTTGTGTTCAAAACACTAAAAAATGACACCCATGAAACAAACACTATTATTATTTTCAGTATTACTGGTAATGAGTTGTGGTAACAAAAAATCTTCAAACCAGAAATTGCTTTCAGACTCATCGGGAAATATCAATAACCTATCGGTTGTTATAGAAAATAATCTTTGGGAAGGCAATGTTGGAGAGGCTATTAGGGAAGTCTTGGCTGCTCCTGTAGATGGTTTGCCTCAAGACGAGCCTTTATTTAACATGAGTCAAATTCCTCCAGCTGTTTTTTCAGGATTTGCTACTCATAACAGAACCGTTTTAAAAATAGAAAAAGAAGGCGAAGCTTCGGTAAAAATAGCATCAGATGTATATGCACAACCTCAAAAAGTGGTCTTGGTTTCAGGAAAAACAGACACTGAAATCATTCAGCAAATTCAAGAAAACGCTCAAAAAATAGTGGCAGCATTTAAAAGCGAAGAAATAAAGGAAAAACAAAGGCGTATTAAATTGTCGCTTCATAAAAACAACACCTTAAAAGAAAAATTGGGGATTACACTAAATTTCCCTACAGCTTATAGAATAGCCAAGGAAGAAGACAAGTTTTACTGGATACGGAAGGATATTGCCACAGGAACCACTAACTTAATGGTTTTTGAACTGCCTTTTAGCGCCATTAAAAAAGGGGATAGTTTGGTGGACCAAATTATAAAATTAAGGGATTCCATTGGGCAAGCACATATTCCTGGACCAACAGAAGGCACCTATATGATTACTGAAGAAGCTTATGCTCCAGCTGTTTTTGAAACCATTATAGACAATAAACCAGCTATTGAAACCAAGGGTCTTTGGGATGTAAAAAACGCTTTTATGTCTGGCCCATTCATTAACTACATTATAGAAGATAAAATCAACAACAGACTTTTGGTTATAGAAGGATTTGCTTTTGCGCCTTCTGTGGAAAAAAGAGATTACATGTTTGAGCTTGAAGCCATAATTAGATCGCTTAAAATAGGAGGTTAGTTTTTGCAGCTTTTTTCACAACACAAAAAAACCCAACAAATATGACTTGTTGGGTTTTTTCGTGTTATAATAAGCACACTATTCTTTAGTGTCTTTTGTTTTGTCTTCTTCTTTGCTAGCGTCTTTAAACTCTTTAATGCCGCTACCTAAACCTCTCATTAATTCAGGAATCTTTTTTCCACCAAATAATAATAACACAATAACAACAATAAGTGCTATTTGCCAAGGTCCAATTGCTAAGGGTAACATATATAAACTCATATAGATTTATTTTAAAGCGCAAAGTTAATAATTAAAGTTTAATATTACCGTTTTAACACGAACTTTAGCATCATGTACATCCACTAGTGAGATAATTTTATTTAATTTTGTTAGCAGAATGGCAGAGAATAAAAAGAAAACCAAAAAATTTAAAAAGAAACTACTTCACAAGTATCGTTTAGTGATACTTAATGAGGATACTTTTGAAGAGCGACTTTCCTTTAAGTTAACACGCTTAAATGTGTTTGTGGTCATGTCCTTATCTGCAATTATTTTAATTGCTGGAACCACTCTATTAATTGCCTTTACTTCTTTAAGGGAATACATTCCTGGTTATTCATCAACAGCCCTAAAAAAACAAGCTGTAGAATTAAGCTATAAAACAGATTCCTTACAGAGGTTGTTGGCTGTAAACGAAAAATATTACGCTTCCATAAAAAAAGTTCTGCAAGGCGAAATCAGTTCGGTAGATTTTAACAGGGATTCTATTTTAGAAGAAGCCAAAATAAATGTTTCCGAAGTCAATTTAAGTCCGTCCAGGGAAGACTCCCTTTTAAGGGAAAAAATAGCTAAAGAAGATAA
Organism: uncultured Xanthomarina sp.; assembly: GCF_963971605.1. Classification (NCBI taxonomy): domain Bacteria; kingdom Pseudomonadati; phylum Bacteroidota; class Flavobacteriia; order Flavobacteriales; family Flavobacteriaceae; genus Xanthomarina; species uncultured Xanthomarina sp. The sequence continues at coordinate 124,383 of NZ_CAXATZ010000001.1, read as the reverse complement.
ATACAACCTGTTTGAAACAGCGACTTCTAAAATAAATTTCGTGCTTTTTCCACCTGTAACAGGATCCATTTCCGAAACTTATAATTTTGAAGCCAAACATTATGGTGTTGATGTCATTGTGGAAAGCAACACACCTGTAAAAGCAACAGCTGATGGCACCATCATATTTGCTGAATGGACTGTGGAAACAGGAAATGTTATTATTATTGAACACAGCAATGGCTTGATTTCTGTTTACAAGCATAACGCTACATTAACCAAAACACAAGGTGAAATGGTAAAATCTGGTGAAGTAATTGCCACTTCTGGAAATACTGGGGAACTAACTTCCGGACCTCATTTACATTTTGAACTTTGGAAAGATGGGTATCCAATAAATCCAACTAATTTTATAGACTTTAATTAATGTTTTCACTAAAATCTGCCTTAGCCAAACCTTTTGCAAAACATGTTTCCAAATCCATAAAAAAATGGGCTAACAATCCTGTGGAAACCCAAGAAAAAGTATTTCACGAAATAATAGGAAAAGCAACTTCCACGCAATTTGGCAAAGATCATGATTTTATAGGCATCCATTCGCATGCAGATTTTGTAAAGCGTGTTCCAGTTAGGGATTATGAAGACCTTAAACCTTATATAGAACGTGTTGTAGCTGGTGAAACAGATATATTATGGCTGGGAAAACCTTTATATTTTGCAAAAACATCAGGAACCACTTCTGGAGCAAAATATATTCCCATTACCAAAGAAAGCATGCCAACCCATGTAGAAGCTGCAAGAAATGCCATTTTAATGTATATAGCCGAAACGGGAAATAGCAAATTTGTAGCTGGTAAAATGATTTTTTTACAAGGAAGCCCTATTTTGGAAAAGAAAAACGGAATCCAACTAGGAAGACTTTCTGGAATTGTGGCTCATTATGTGCCAAAATATCTACAAAAAAACCGAATGCCTTCTTGGGAAACCAATTGCATTGAAGATTGGGAAACCAAAGTAAATGCTATAGTTGAAGAAACTTTAAGTGAAAACATGACCGTTATTTCCGGGATTCCGTCTTGGGTTCAAATGTATTTTGAAAAAATTCAGGAAAAAACCGGTAAAAAGGTAGGAGATGTTTTTAAAAATTTCAACTTGTTTATTTTTGGAGGCGTCAACTATGAACCTTATCGAGCAAAATTTGAAAGTTTAATTGGCAGAAAGGTAGATAGTATAGAATTGTTTCCTGCAAGTGAGGGTTTTTTTGCTTTTCAAGATAAACAAGACACAAAAGGCATGTTGCTTCAACTCCATTCAGGCATTTTTTATGAATTTATTAAAGCAGATGAGTTTTTTACCGAAAACCCTAAACGTCTTACCATAAAAGATGTGGAACTGGGTGTTAACTATGTGCTTATTGTTTCAACCAATGCAGGACTTTGGGCATATAATGTAGGAGACACGGTAGAATTTACGTCTTTAAAACCCTATCGTGTTATTGTATCTGGTAGGATTAAGCATTTTATTTCTGCTTTTGGCGAACATGTTATTGGGAAAGAAGTGGAACAAGCCCTTCAAGAAGCAGTGAAAAACAGTAAGGTTCAGGTAACCGAATTTACGGTTGCTCCACAAATTAACCCAGAAAAGGGCTTGCCTTATCACGAATGGTTTATAGAGTTTGAAAGTGAACCTTCAGATTTTGAAGCATTTTCTAAAAAAATAGATGCGTCTTTACAAAAACAAAACAGCTATTATTTTGATTTGATAAACGGGAAGGTGCTTCAGCCTTTAAAAATCACGCAAATCAAGAAAAACGGTTTTCAGGAATATATGAAATCCATAGGAAAACTAGGTGGTCAGAACAAAATAGCGAGACTTTCAAACGACAGAAACATAGCGAATGTATTTGAAGCTCAAAATCTGATTAAATAATACTATATTTGTTAGCTAAATTAGATTTATGAGTAAAATAAAACATCATGAAAGAACGAGAGCTCAAGAAAGCTCAAATGCCATAGAGAGAATGTATATTACCATGAGGCACTTGTTTAACAGAGGGTTTTACAAGCCTATGGGAGTTTCTGGCGAAACACTTCGTGAAGCGCTTTTGCTTTTAAGACCGGAGATTTATGGCTCTATTGGAGAAGAAAAAGCAGAACTGGAAGGGCTGCTTTATGTTATAGACAGATTGCCTCAAGGGATTGAAGAGTGTACTTTTATTAATTTAACCAGTGATGAAGGCTATGCGAATTCACATTTTAAACCCATTATTCCTCCCAAAAGAAGAAGAAACTGCTACCGAATAGACAGCGAACAGATGAATATTGAAATCACTCGCGGTCGTTCTGAAATTTACGATATTTTAACACACCTTACCTTTATGTTTATTGAGTCGCATAAAATAAGCAAGCGTGTTATTATAGACGAGACAGGCAATACCACTAGAGATTGGAAAAAGTTGGAATCTGCTGTATTGGCAAAAAAGAAGCTTACTCTAGAGGAACGGGAAGTTGCCATTTCGCATACTGCAAACATTTTAGGCCGAACTTTTAACGAAATAGTAACGGTTTATGATCAGTTTGCATCCCATTCACAACCAGAAAGATTGTTGCATATAGTTTATTGGTTGGGAAAACTGGCCATTGAAGAAGTGATAAACAACAACAAAAGAACAGTCACTTTCAGTCCCGTGTTAAGAGAGCGTTTGGGACACCATATCCATGGTGAGATTTGGTCCAATAACATTAAAGAGATTCTTCATAAAAACGAATTGTTGGAAAGGCCCATTCATATTATTAGTGCCAACATGCACAGTGTTATGAACTCGTTATTTGCCAGTCAAGCCTTAAAAACCTTAGCAAAAAAGAAGACTGTTTTTGAGGTTTACGAAGCCTTGAGTGAAAAGAATAACCAAGATCTTCGCAATAAAGTAACAAAAGAAGCGTTGCAGAATGGCATGATTTATATTCCAGATAGTTCTGGAACCAATATCGATGTGCAGATTTTTGATACAGCCAAAATAGATTTTTCAAAAGTAGATATAGACGTAAGCGAGAACTTTAAAAACTCAGAAAAACCAGTTATATTCGTAATGGATTATGCGTTTGGCGAGCAAGCTTATGAGACCATAGACGAACTCTTAAAACCCATTAGATTCAATGGAAAAAAAGTGCATTTAAATGTGGAGTCTATTTCCATCATGGGAAAAGCAGGTATCTTGGAAGGAGGCAAAGGGGATATTATGATCCCTTCGGCACATATTTTTGAAGGGACAGCAGACAACTATCCTTTTAAGAACGAGTTGAGCAAAAAAGATTTGGATGGCCATGGCGTAGCCGTTTATAAAGGAGCCATGATTACGGTTTTAGGGACCTCATTACAAAACAAAGAAATTTTGAAATTCTTTTTTAACTCCACTTGGAATGTGATTGGACTGGAAATGGAAGGAGCCCATTACCAAAAGGCCATTCAGGCAGCATCCAAAGTAAGGCATAGTATCAATCCCAAGGTAAAGGTTAGATATGCCTATTATGCCAGTGACAACCCATTGGAAACAGGAAGTACTTTAGCTTCTGGAGGACTGGGGACATCAGGAGTAAAACCAACCTATTTAATTACAAGAAAAATTTTAGAACAGATATTTAACTAACACCAATCATTATAATGAATAAGAATTTACCCGAACACCATCCTTCTGAAGAAGTAGATTTAATTGTTATTTTTAGATTAATTGGCAACGCTTTTAATAAACTTATAACTTTTATAGTTTCTATTTTTAAAGCCATTTTTTCGGTCTTTATTTATACGTTAAGAGCTTTTATAGTAAATTTTAAAATCATTATAATAACCATGGTTTTAGCTGGTGTATTAGGTTATATCCTTGATAAAGTGAAACCAGTTTCCTATACCTCAACCATGCTTGTGAAGCCTTACTTTGAATCCAAGTATCAGTTAATCACAAATATTAACTATTTTAATGCCTTGATTGAAAATGAGAATTATGAAACCCTTTCCACTCTTTTCGAAATACCAGAAGAGGAGGTTATGGACATTGGTGAATTTGACATTCAACCGGGACCAGAGACAGAAAATGAAAGAATTTTACAATATGAAAATTTCTTAAAGAATGTTGATAGCGTTAGGGCTCAAAATATTAGTTATGACGATTTTGTGGAAAACAGGAGTATTTACTCAAGTGATTTTTTTGAAATAAGTGTCACAGCATTAAAAAAAGATATTTTTCCAAAACTTGAAGAAGGTTTAAATAACTCTTTTACTAATTTCTATTCTTTAAAGAAAATGAAGAAAAGAGATTCCTTAATAGCTATCCAAAAAGCAAATATTTTAGAACAGATTGCTCAGGTAGATTCGCTTCAAAAAATATATATTAAAGTACTTGAAGATGAATCTCAGTCAAAACCCACAGAATTTAGTATAGGAGGAGAAGGGTTTTCTTTAAGCAAAGACAAAACCAACACCAAGGAATACGAGCTTTTAAATACAGAAATGAAACTTCGGGACCAATTAAAACAACTAGAGGAGAAAAAAATTGAAGAGGACGTGTTTTTTGATGTTATTTCCAGTTTTCAAGATGTAGGAAATAGAACTTCTGAATGGTATCAAAAATACATGTTAATATTTCCAGCAATTGCCTTTGTGCTTTTATGTGTGGTTTACTTATCCAGAAAAACAATTACTTATGTAAAAAATTATGAAGCATAAAAAAGCTATATTGATTACGGGTGGTGCTGGGTTTATTGGATCACATGTTGTTAGATTGTTTGTAAACAAATACCCAGATTACCATGTTTTTAATTTAGACAATTTAACTTATGCTGGCAATTTAGAGAACTTAAAAGATGTTGAGAACAAACCTAACTACACCTTTTTAAAAGCAGATATCACAAATGAGCCAGAGATTCATTCGCTTTTTAAAACACACCAATTTGAAGGGGTAATTCATTTGGCAGCCGAATCTCATGTGGACCGGTCTATTGCGGATCCCTTGGCATTTGTTAAAACCAATGTTATAGGCACTATGATATTATTAAATGCCTTTAAAGATCTTTGGAAAGATAATTTCAATAACAAACTGTTTTATCACATAAGTACAGATGAAGTTTATGGCACCTTGGGAGAAACAGGACTTTTTACAGAAACAACAGCCTATGACCCAAATTCCCCTTATTCGGCTTCAAAAGCAAGTTCAGATCATTTTGTAAGAGCTTATGGGGAAACCTATGGATTGCCTTATATAATCTCAAACTGCTCAAACAATTATGGTGCAAATCAATTTCCAGAGAAATTAATTCCATTGTTCATTAACAACATTATAAATAAAAAACCACTTCCTGTTTATGGGGATGGAAATTATACCAGGGACTGGTTGTATGTTGTTGATCATGCTATAGCCATAGACTTACTTTTCCATAAAGGAACTATTGGCGAAACCTATAATATAGGTGGTTTTAACGAATGGAAAAACATCGATTTGGTAACCTTGCTTTGCGAACAAATGGATGTAGCTTTAGAAAGGCCAATAGGGTCATCAAAAGAATTGATTACTTTTGTAAAAGATCGTCCAGGTCACGACTTAAGATATGCTATAGACGCTTCTAAAATAAACAAAGAATTGGATTGGAAACCTTCTGTAACCTTTGAACAAGGCCTAAAACAAACCATTGACTGGTACCTAAATAACGAAGATTGGTTACAAAGCGTTACTAGTGGCGCATACCAATCTTATTACGAAAAACAATATAACTAAATTTCCACCTGTCTGTAGTTAGATAGTAATTCATGGAAATAAAAACATCATTTTAATGAAAGGAATCATACTAGCAGGAGGATCAGGCACAAGATTACACCCATTAACATTATCGGTAAGCAAGCAATTAATGCCTATTTACGATAAACCCATGATTTATTACCCATTGTCTACATTAATGTATGCTGGAATCCATGAGATTTTAATCATTTCCACACCAAAAGACTTACCACTTTTTAAAGATTTGCTTGGGGATGGAAAAAAGTATGGTTGCAGGTTTGAGTACGCAGTACAGGAGCACCCAAATGGTTTAGCTGAAGCTTTCATTATAGGAGAAAATTTTATTGGTAAAGATAAAGTAGCCCTAATTTTAGGAGACAACATATTTTATGGCACTGGATTATCAAATTTATTGCAGAGCAACAACAATCCCGAAGGAGGTGTTATTTACGCTTATAGGGTTCACGATCCCGAACGCTATGGCGTAGTGGAATTTGACAGTAACGGTCAAGCCATTTCCATAGAAGAAAAACCAAAAAAGCCCAAATCCAATTATGCCGTTCCTGGGATTTACTTTTACGACAATTCCGTAGTTGAAATTGCCAAGAACATCATACCTAGCCATAGAGGCGAACTTGAAATTACAGATGTAAACAAGGAATACTTATCCCAAGGTAAATTAAATGTTAGTATTTTAGATAGAGGCACTGCATGGTTGGACACAGGGACGTTTCAATCGCTTATGCAGGCGTCTCAATTTGTTGAGGTTATTGAAGAACGGCAAGGATTGAAAATAGGATCCATTGAAGCTGCAGCATATGAAATGAATTATATTTCTGAGAAACAATTCAAAGAACTTGCTCAACCCTTATTAAAAAGTGGCTACGGCAAAAACTTATTAGGTTTATTGAATAACAAATAAATGACAGCATTAGAAACTAAATTACAAGACTGCTTTATTCTAGAACCCAAGATTTTTGAAGACCATAGAGGTTATTTTTTTGAGTCTTTCAATCAAAATCAATTCAATACCTTGACCAATACCAATACAACGTTTGTTCAAGACAACGAATCTTTTTCAACTAAAGGGGTTTTAAGAGGTTTGCATTATCAAACAGGCGAGCATGCACAAGCCAAATTGGTTCGTGTTATTAAAGGAAGTGTATTGGATGTGGCAGTTGATCTTAGAAAAAACTCCCCAACTTTCTGTCAATATGTTGCTGTTGAACTCACAGAAACCAATAAAAAACAGCTGTTTATCCCTAGAGGTTTTGCCCATGGGTTTGTTGTTTTAAGCGAGACAGCTATTTTTTCATATAAATGTGATAATTTTTATAATAAAGAATCTGAAGGAGGTATCATATATAATGACCCTACTTTGAACATAAATTGGCAATTGCCGGAAGATTCCCTGATAGTTTCAGAAAAAGATTTAGCTTTACCAAAATTTTCTGACTTAAAGCTATGATTAATATTTTAGTTACTGGTAGTAATGGGCAACTTGGTAAATCAATTAAAGATATGGAGCACAAGCACTCTAACTTTAATTTTATTTTTACAGACTACCAAGAGCTTGATATTTCTGATTTTAACTCAGTTGAGAATTTTTTTAAAAACAATTCTATTGATTTTTGTATTAACTGTGCAGCTTATACAGCAGTAGATCAAGCAGAGAACAATCCAGAAGAAGCATATCAAATCAATGAACTTGGGGTAAAAAATCTTGCCACTGTAATTAAAAACAATCAAACCATCTTAATCCATATCTCAACCGATTTTGTTTTTGACGGTACAAAAAAAGAACCCTATACAGAAGCGGATTCCACAAATCCATTAAATGTGTATGGAAACTCAAAATTAAAAGGCGAAACTCATATTCAAACCATTCTCACAAACTATTTTATTATCAGAACCTCTTGGTTATATTCTGAGCATGGCAATAATTTTGTAAAAACCATGCTACGATTAGCAAGTGAAAAAAATGAAATACAGGTTGTGAATGATCAAATAGGTTCGCCAACTTATGCTAAAGACTTAGCAGAATTTATACTTTGGATTATTTCAGAAAACATCAATGATTATGGTTTGTATCATTATTGCAATTCCGGATCCATTAGCTGGTATGAATTTACATTAAACATATTCAAGATATTGAACATTCACACTAAAGTTATTCCAACTTCCTCTTCAAAATATAAAACACTGGCAACAAGACCGTTATACTCAGTTTTGAGTACCAAAAAAACAGAAGAGGTTTTTAACTTAAAATCAAAACCTTTTTTAACCAGTTTAAATAACTGTTTAAAACACTTATAACTATTAGTTTAAGTAAAATAGGATAAATGAATATTTATGGTATTTTTGTAAATCAATTTTTTAAACACTGTAATTGAATAAATTAATTAATAATGAGTAGAAAAGTAGCACTTATAACTGGAGTAACAGGACAAGATGGAGCTTATTTAAGTGAATTTTTGTTAAAAAAAAACTACATAGTTCATGGTATTAAAAGAAGATCCTCTTTATTTAATACTGACAGAATAGACCACCTTTATCAAGATCCTCACGAGAAAAACCAAAACTTTATTCTTCATTATGGTGATTTAACCGATAGCACAAATTTAATCAGGATAATACAAGAGGTCCAACCTGATGAAATATATAATCTAGCAGCAATGAGTCATGTTCATGTATCATTTGAAATGCCGGAGTATACTGCAAATGCTGATGGAATTGGTACTTTAAGAATATTAGAAGCAATTAAAATATTAGGACTAGAAAAAAAAACAAGGATATATCAGGCATCTACCTCTGAATTATACGGAAAGGTACAAGAAGTACCACAAACAGAAAAGACTCCTTTTTACCCAAGAAGCCCATATGCTGTAGCGAAAATGTATGCTTTTTGGATAACTGTAAACTATAGGGAAGCTTATGGTATATATGCTTGTAATGGTATTTTGTTTAATCACGAATCCCCAATAAGAGGAGAAACTTTTGTTACAAGAAAAATAACTAGAGCAACATCTAAAATAGCTCTTGGGTTACAAGAGAAAATTTACTTGGGAAATCTAGATGCCCAGCGAGATTGGGGTCATGCCAAAGACTATATTAGGATGATGTGGATGATTCTACAAGCTGAAACCCCAGAAGATTGGGTTATTGCAACTGGGAAAACAACAACAGTTAGAGACTTTGTAAAAATGTGCTTTGCTCATATAGGTGTAGAACTGGAATTTAAAGGAAATGGTTCCAACGAAAAAGGCTATATTAAAACCTGTTCTAACCCTGATTATCAATTGGAAATAGGGAAAGAAGTTATTTGTGTTGATGAAAAATACTTTAGGCCTACCGAAGTTGACTTGCTAATTGGTGATGCAACCAAAGCTAAAGAAAAATTAGGATGGGTTCCAGAATATGACTTACCTGCACTTGTTGAAGATATGATGACCAGCGACATTAAGGTAATGAAAAAACAACAATATCTTCAAGATGGTGGTTACAGAATAAAAAATTACTTTGAATAATAAAGCATGAATAAAGATTCTAAAATATATGTCGCAGGACATAGAGGTCTTGTAGGGAGTGCTATATTAGAAAACCTCCAATCTAAAGGCTATTCAAATTTAATTACACGCACACATAAAGAGTTAGACTTAACAAATCAGTTAGAAGTTAAAATGTTTTTTGAATTAGAAAAACCCGAGTATGTGTTTTTAGCTGCAGCAAAAGTTGGAGGAATAGTGGCAAATAATGTTTATAGAGCAGATTTTATCTATGACAACATGATGATTCAAAATAATGTAATTCATCAAAGTTATGTTAACAAGACAAAGAAACTTCTTTTTTTAGGAAGTACATGCATTTACCCTAAAAACGCACCTCAACCCATGAAAGAAGAGTATCTGTTAACAGATACTTTAGAGTATACAAATGAACCCTATGCCATAGCAAAAATTGCTGGAATAAAAATGTGTGAGAGTTATAATATTCAATATAACACAAATTTTATTTCTGTAATGCCAACAAACTTATATGGCCCTAATGACAATTTCGATTTAGAAAAATCACATGTCTTACCAGCATTAATTAGGAAAATACACTTAGCAAAGTTACTTTATGAAAATAAATTTGATGAAATTTTAAAAGACACAGGATTTCAAAATTTAGAAGAAGCAAAAGCTTACTTACAAAATTTTGGTGTTTCAGAAAATAGCGTTGAAATTTGGGGTACAGGAAAACCGATGAGAGAATTTTTGTGGTCTGAAGACATGGCAGATGCTTGTGTGTTTATTATGGAAAAAAGGAATTTTAAAGATACTTATTCTGAAGGAGATAATGAAATTAGAAATACACACATAAATATAGGTACAGGCAAAGAGGTTTCCATAAAAGAATTAGCAGAGACAATCAAAAAAACAATTGGTTTTAAAGGCAATTTAGCATTTAATACAAACAAACCAGATGGAACCATGCGCAAGTTAACAGATGTTTCAAAATTAAACAAGTTAGGTTGGAAACATTCAATAGAGTTAAATGAAGGAATACAAAAAATCTACGAATGGTACCTCAAAAAAGATTGTTAGGTTGGGGTTTGAATGTTTTTATGATGCTATTTAAAGTATAATACTAAATGATGATAAACTCAAAAGAAACTATCATTCCAAATTTTTTAATTGTTGGCGCAGCTAAAGCAGGCACAACATCTTTAGCTAAGTACTTAAACGAACATCCAGATATTTTTATTTCAAAAATTAAAGAACCAAGATTCTTTATTGCTAACACAATCAAAAAGACTACAACTTCAGACCCTTCATATAATTATCTAATTAAAAATTCTATATTAAATCCTGAAGATTACTTTAGTCTATTTAAAAATAGAAATGAAAAGGCAATAGGGGAAGCGAGTGTACATTATTTATATCATCACGAAGAAGCTATCAACAATATTGTTAAATATTTAGGGACTGAAACAAGAATAATAATTTTGTTGAGAAATCCAGTCTATAGAGCTCTATCAAACTGGAAATATCAAGATAAAGATTTCTTAAAATTTAAGGAAGCATTAAAAAATGAGGAAAAAAGAAAAAACAAAGGCTATAATTCTTTTTGGTTTTATTCAGAACTGGGATTTTATTATAAACAAGTAAACGCTTATATTAAAACCTTTAAAAATGTTAAGGTCATTTTATTTGAAGACTTTGTAAATAATACAAGTCAAGTTATGAATGATTTGTATGATTATTTAGAAGTAAGCAATAATTTTAAGAATGAAGATTTTGTGAAACATAACGATTCATCATTATCAATTATACCAAAACATAACCTTTTAAAAAACCTTTTAAAAAACCAAAAGCGCATAAATGCTTTTAATAAATTAGTGAGCAAAAATATAGTGCCTGAAAACCTATATATCCAGAAGAAAGATTTAATATATAAAGACGATATTTCTTATTTAAAAAACCTTTATAGAGAAGACATAATAAAATTACAAAAACTAATTAACCAAGATTTATCAAATTGGTTGTAAACTAAACAAAAATGAAACAAATATTCTACTTTGGACACTGTTGGGCAGACAATATAGGCAATGCATTTATTGATTTTGGAATCAATTACTGCCTAAAAGAAGCTTTAAAAGACCAAGACGTTCAAATCAATAATATTTCCAACATGCAACCTTATAATGATTATAAGTTTAATTATAGATTTCCATATAATTATTTAAGTGGCGGCAGAAAAAAAGCAGATTCAGTTTTTGATCTTAGAATGCAAACAAAACCAGATTTGGTCATTTTAGGTGGTTCGCTTTTTGATGTTTTTTGGTGTAAAGTACATTCAAAATTTTTAGATTGGTTAATTCAAAATCAATATCCAGTTTTTGTCCTAGGTGGAGGTGGTGGTAACAATTATAGTCAAGAAGAACTTGATTTTGTTTCTAGTTATTGGAAAAAAATAAATTTTATAGGGTACGTGGCAAGAGATGAAAAAGCTTTTAGTAATTTCGGGAAATATGCTAAAATAGCTTATAGTGGAATTGATAATGCATTCTTCTTGAACAACGCATTTACTCCAGCCCCATTAAATATGGAACCCTTTATAATTAATAGTTTCGATCTAACTTATTTAAGAACAGTTAAAGAAGGTTCTAAAAAAATAATAAAATTATCTCATAGATTATTGGATGTAGATAGTTTTAAATATTTTTTGGTTAAGAGGTTTAAAGCATTTAAACTAATAAAATCTTATGATTTAATTACAGACTACCCTAACGATTACTTACACTTATATGCCAATGCTGATGTTACACATTCCGATAGGGTTCATGCTTGTGTATCTTCTTTAATTTTTGGCAAAAAAGCACAGTATTATGACAAATCTGATAGATCTTATCTTTTTGATAGGGTTGGGTTATCTGAAATTAGAAACAAACCCGTAGAGTTAGATATGGACTTTATTGAAAAAGAAAAACAAAAGCAATTAGAGGTTATTAAAGAAATTTATATGCAGATTTGTTAAATGTTATAATAACATTTTAATACTACTTTAAAATCATAAAAAATGGTGATAAGCAAATATCTTCAGTTAGCAATAAAAGCCTCTTTAAAAGCTGGAGAAAAAATAATGGAAGTTTATAATTCCGTTATAGAAGTAGAATATAAAGATGACAAATCGCCTTTAACAGAAGCAGATAAACAGGCTAATGATATTATTAATTCTTTTTTGTTGCCAACCCAAATCCCCATCATTTCAGAAGAAAATAAACAAACAGATTATTCCATTAGAAAAACTTGGGAAACCTGTTGGGTTGTAGATCCCGTTGATGGTACCAAGGAGTTTATTAAACGCAATGGGGAATTTACCGTTAACATTGCTTTAGTTACAAATGGCAAACCTGTTTTAGGTGTTATTTATGTGCCAGAATCCAAAGTGTTATATTTTGCCGAAGTGAATAAAAAAGAAGGTTTTAAAGTAACATTGAATTCTCATCAAACTTCCATAGAAGACTTAATGGAAAAGGCAACACCTTTAAGACCAAAACATGGGGTTTCGAACCTTGTTCAAGTGGTTGGAAGCCGCTCCCACATGAGCCAGGAAACTTTGGATTATATGGAGACTCTTAAAGCCACAGGAAAAGATGTTGAAGTGGTTTCAAAAGGCAGCTCTCTAAAGTTCTGTTTGGTTGCAGAAGGAAATGCAGATGTTTATCCACGTTTTGCACCAACCATGGAATGGGACACAGCAGCTGGTCAGGCCATTTGTAACGCTGTTGGAATTGAAGTTATTTCAAAAGAAACAAACAAATCTTTAATGTACAATAAAGAAAACCTTTTAAATCCTTGGTTTTTAGTTCATAAATAATGGTAGACATATCCCATAAAAGACATATAGCCAAATCCATTACCTGGAGAATTGTGGGTACCATAGATACCATCATTCTGTCATGGATTATTTCTGGAGATCCTTTTGTTGGGTTAAAAATAGGTATGGCCGAAGTGGTAACCAAAATGATATTTTATTATTTTCACGAAAGAGCCTGGTTTAAAATCAATCTATCTAAAGACGGTAAAATACTTGAAAGCAGGAAACGTCATATAGCCAAAACATTTACCTGGAGAATTGTAGGTACCATGGATACCATGATTATTGCCTGGATTATCTCTGGCAACCCATTAACAGGACTAAAAATAGGCTTTGCCGAAGTGGTCACTAAAATGCTGTTATACTATTTTCACGAGCGTATATGGTATAAAATTAATTTTGGATTATCAGAACGCAAAAAGTAGCTATTATGAAAGAAAATATCATCCCACATTCATATCAAATTTCCATTCAAGACAGGAGACAAGCCAATAAGCACAATTCTTTTTTAATGTGGTTTACAGGGCTTTCAGGTTCGGGAAAATCCACCATAGCAAATGTTGTTGAACAAGAATTACATAAAAAAGGTATTAAAACGTACATTTTAGATGGTGACAATATACGAAAAGGAATAAATAACGATTTGAGTTTTTCACCAGAAGATAGGACCGAAAATATCAGGAGGATTGCAGAAACGGCCAATTTAATGGTTGATGCTGGTTTAGTGGTACTTGCGGCATTTGTATCCCCTTACAAAAAAGATAGGGAGAACATTAAAAGTATCGTTAAAGATGTTAACTTTGTCGAAATATATGTAAACACCAGTCTTGAAGAGTGTGAAAAAAGGGATGTTAAAGGCCTCTATAAAAAAGCTCGGGCAGGTGAAATAAAAAACATGACAGGAATCTCTGCGCCTTATGAAGCGCCTGAGGATCCAGATGTAGAAATAAACACAGAACAAGTATCTGTAGAACAAGCCGTAAAGCAGATTATAGAATATATAACACCAAAATTAAAACTCAAAAATGAGTAAGTATTATTTAAATTATTTAGACGAATTAGAAAGCGAAGCCATTTTTATTTTGCGTGAAGTTTGGGCTCAATTTGAAAATCCTGTGATTCTGTTTTCTGGAGGAAAAGACTCGATTTTAGTAACACACTTGGCAAAAAAAGCGTTTTACCCAGCTAAAATTCCGTTTCCTTTAATGCATGTGGATACAGGTCATAATTTCCCTGAAACCATTCAGTTTAGAGATAATATCATAAAAGAATTAGGTGTTGACCTTATTGTAGGATCTGTTCAAGAATCCATAGACGATGGACGTGTAGCTGAAGAAAAAGGAAAAAATGCCACTAGAAATGCACTACAAATAACCACACTTTTAGATGCTATTGAGGCAAATAAGGTGGATTGTGCCATAGGTGGAGGAAGACGTGATGAAGAAAAAGCCAGGGCTAAAGAACGTTTCTTTTCACATAGGGACGATTTTGGCCAATGGGATCCAAAAAATCAAAGGCCAGAGCTTTGGAATATTTTTAATGGTAAACATTTTCAAGGAGAGCACTTTAGGGCTTTCCCAATTAGTAACTGGACAGAAATGGATGTCTGGAATTACATTAAACGCGAAAACATAGCCATACCATCATTGTATTACGCTCACGAACGCGAAGTGGTATGGAGACAGGATTCTTGGATACCAAATTCAGAGTTTTTGGTTTTAGAAGATCATGAAGAAATAGTGGTCAAGAAAGTTCGTTTTAGAACCCTTGGAGATATTACAATCACTGGAGGTATCGAATCTGATGCAGATACTTTAGAGAAAATTGCAGAAGAGGTGTCTGGAATGCGTCAAACAGAAAGAGGAAACCGAAGTGATGATAAACGTTCAGAATCTGCTATGGAAGACCGCAAGCGTCAGGGGTATTTTTAGTGATGTGAATTGTACGAATTGATACGAATTAACACGAATTAAACGGATTTTTACGAATTACGCTGATTAATGGGAAAACTAATTTTTGAAAAAGAGACCTATGTTATAATCGGATTGTGTATGCAAGTTCACAAAGGATTGGGTGCAGGTTTTTTGGAGTCGGTTTACCATGAAGCTCTGGAAAGAGAGTTTAGCAAAAAGGGAATTCCGTTTAAATCAAAACAAAAAATACAAGTTTATTATAACGATGAACCGCTCGATAAATATTTTGTAGCTGATTTTATTTGTTATGACAAAATAATTGTAGAACTAAAAGCAGCAGCTTTTTTACATAAGAATTTTGAAGCCCAAACGATTAATTATGTTAAATCTACTAACCATCCGTTAGGATTATTGGTGAATTTTGGACAGTTAAGTTTGGTCTGGAAACGATTTATTAACACATAGAAATATAGAAATATCACGGGAACAATCTGCGTAATCTGCGTAAATCCGTGAAAATAAGAATAACATGTTAGACAACAATCAATTATTACGTTTTACAACAGCAGGAAGTGTAGATGATGGTAAAAGTACGCTAATAGGGCGTTTGCTTTACGACTCAAAATCTATTTTTGAAGACCAATTG
The DNA here is from genome assembly GCF_963971605.1 of uncultured Xanthomarina sp. Classification (NCBI taxonomy): domain Bacteria; kingdom Pseudomonadati; phylum Bacteroidota; class Flavobacteriia; order Flavobacteriales; family Flavobacteriaceae; genus Xanthomarina; species uncultured Xanthomarina sp. The sequence goes on along the minus strand of NZ_CAXATZ010000001.1, from coordinate 108,719 downwards.
CAAGCTATTGAGACTACCAGCAAGAAAAAAGGTCATGAAGGGGTGGATTTGGCTTTATTTACAGATGGTCTGCGTGATGAGCGCGAACAAGGTATTACTATCGATGTAGCATATAGATATTTTACAACTCCCAAACGTAAATTTATAATTGCAGATACACCTGGACACATTCAATATACAAGAAATATGGTCACTGGAGCTTCTACTGCCAATGCCGCCATTATTTTGGTGGATGCCAGACATGGTGTTATTGAGCAAACCAAAAGACATTCGTTTATAGCCTCCTTATTACAGATTCCTCATGTGATAGTATGTATCAATAAAATGGACTTGGTAGGTTATTCGGAAGAGGCCTATACCAAGGTCATCAATCAATTTGAAGAGTTTTCATCAAAAATGTTGGTAAAAGATGTGCGTTTTATTCCTATTAGTGCCTTAAAAGGGGACAATGTGGTTAACCGTTCCAAAAACATGGATTGGTATCAAGGCGCGCCATTGTTACACACGTTGGAAACCCTGCATATTAGTAGTGATATCAATAAAGTAGATGCCCGTTTTCCAGTTCAAACCGTGTTAAGGCCCCAAAGTGAGACACATAGGGATTACAGAGGCTATGCCGGACGTGTGGCCAGTGGTATTTTTAGGGTTGGAGATGATATAACGGTTATGCCATCTGGTTTTACAAGTAAAATAAAATCAATTAATTTATACAATAAGGAATTAGAAGAAGCCTATGCACCAATGTCTGTTTCCATGACTTTGGAAGACGATATAGATATTAGTAGAGGCGATATGATTGTGCGTTCTAATAATAAACCTGAAGCATCACAGGATCTAGAAGTGATGTTGTGTTGGTTAAACAATAGTCCTGCGAAACCTCGTGCAAAATATTCTATTCGTCACACCTCCAACGAACAAAAAGCCATGATCAAGGAAGTGGTTTATAAGTTTAATATTAACACATTGGACCGTATTACAGGAGATGCAGAATTGAAAATGAATGATATTTGTAAAGTGAAAATAAGAACCACCAAGCCTCTAATGATAGATTCCTATAGAGAAAATAGGACCACAGGAAGTATCATTTTGGTGGATGATTCCACGAATGAAACCGTTGCAGCAGGTATGATTGTTTAAATTACACATTTTATGAAAAGAGTATTAGTATTATCACTTTTATTAGTATTATTTAATAGCTGTAAAGAAGCAACTAATAAAAATATTGACGAAACATTAGAAGATTCTACCACTAAAGTGGAAGAACCCACAAAAAAGCAATTGGTTTTTAAAATTTCTTTTGAAACAACAATTCCAGATGATTTTACTTTGTATTCAAAGGATGTTTTCTTAAACAACAATAAATTTATGGATATTTATGTTAAACATAAATTAAACATGAATGAAACCCAAAAGACTATAACATATGAGTTTCCTGAAGGTATCGTTCCTGATTACAATTTATCATTATTACTTGGAAGGGAGCATGTTAAAGAAGTGATAATTAATAATATTACTGTGTCTTTTGGAGGTAAGGTTATTGATATTAAACCTTCAGAACTCACAAAATATTTTGCTTTAAACAAATATATTGATTTCAATAGTGAAGAAGGTAAATTAATGACTAAAAAAGTAAAAGGAAAACATAATCCAGTAATATCTTTAAAGAAAAAGCTTTTAACGAAACTAATCAACTAAATTACGCTTAACTCTTGATAAAAAAACCTAATTTCATAATTGCTGGTTTTCCTAAATGTGGTACGACATCGTTATTTGCCTATTTAGAAACACACCCTGAAATTTTTATTCCGCAAAGAAAGGAAATGAATTTTTTTTCTTATCCAATAATAAAGAACCTTACTGGTGGTGAAGGAGACAAAGTTATCGTTGGGACTCAAGTAAGCACTTGGGAGCAATATATGAGTTATTACAGATCCGTTAAGAATGAAAAAGCAATTGGAGACGCTTCTCCTTCATATATAAATTTTCCAGATTGTTTTTCTTACATAAAGGAAAAGCTTGATAATCCTAAAATAATCATTCTCTTAAGGGACCCAATAAAAAGATCATATTCAAACTATTTGCATCTTTATAGAGTGGGTAGAGAAAAATTAGATTTTAATTCGGCTTTATTGGAAGAAGAAAATCGAATTGAAAAGAAATATTCTCCAATGTGGTACTATAAGAGACATTCTACCTACTACGATAAAGTTATTGAAGCTCAAAAAGCGTTCCGAGATGTATTGCTTTTAACTCAAGAAGAAATGAATAAAAACCCAGGAGGGATTTTAAAGCAAGTTTTTGAATTTCTTGAGGTTGATAGCAGCTTTGTCCCTCCAAATCTTGATGTTATGTATAATAAAGGAGGTGTCTACAAAAAAAATAGGATTACCAACCTTTTCTTGAAACAGAGTAAAACAAAACATTTTTTATCTCAAAATGTTTCATTAATAAAAAAACTGAAACCTTTAAAAGACAAAATATTATCTTCATTTGAAGTAGCTCCACCACCTTTAGATAAGCAGTCAGAAGATTTTTTAATTAAACATTTTAAAGAAGATGTAAAAAAACTTCATAAACTAGGAGTCAATACAAGTAATTGGAACCAAAATTATTTTATAGAATAATAACTTACATTAAGCCTGTTTTTGTGAAAAAAATAAAATCGAAAATAAACTTTTTAAAAAACGATGTTGATTTCTCAGAGCTTATTAAAGGTAGTTTCTCTTCTTTAATTGGCAAAATTATAGGAATGGGTTTTGGTTATTTGGTGATAATATTTATATCTAATAAATATGGAGCTGAAGGCCTGGGCTTATTTTCACTTTCAGTAACGGTTTTGAATATAGCTGTATTAATTCCCAAGTTTGGACTGGACAATGGCTTAGTTAGAATACTGAACGAAACTAAAACTAAAGGAAATAAAAATAATTTTTTGGAAGTTTTAAAAGAATCTTCGCTTTTTATGTTGTTTCTGTCCATAATAGCAATGCTAATATTATATTTTTTAGCAGATAAGATAGCTGTTTTGTTTTTTCATAACGAAAAACTTATAGAACCTTTAAAAGCTGTTTCTTTAGCAATTATACCAATAACTTTAATGGTTGTTGCTAGTAGTACTTTTCAGGTGTTTAAAAAAACATTTTACCATATGCTGTTTAAAACAGCGTTGATTAATGTTGTTTTTGTTGTGTTACTTTCTATTAATATTTATGTTTTAGAAGTAACTTCCGATATTTTTATATTGTATTGTACAGCATGTTACATTTCTTTTTTAATCGCTCTTATACTACTTAAGAAGAGATTGAACAAAAGTGTTTTCAACGTAGAAAAGACATATTCTTTTGGTTTAAAAAAAATACTCACTATTTCATATCCAATGATGTTGGCAAATTCATTCGTTTTGCTATTGAGTTGGAGCAACATATTGTTGTTAGGTTATTTTTCTGATGAGTATAGTGTGGGAATTTATAATGCATCAGAGCGTTTGGCAGAACTTTCAGGACTAGCACTTATTGCAATTAATTCAATAGCTGCACCTAAATTTGCAGAAGCTTATTCAAACAATGATCATAAAAAAATTGAAGAAGTTACAAAAAAATCTACCAAAATGATTTTTTTATCTTCTGTTCCAATTCTAATTGTATTGATAGTTTTCGGTGAATTTTTACTTGGCTTTTTTGGCCCAGAATTCACTATTGGTTTTTGGGCATTGGTTTTTTTATGTTTAGGTAGGTTTTTTAGTGCTATTTCTGGGTCTGTAGGTTATATATTGCAGATGACAAATAATCAAAATATTTTTCAAAAAGTTATATTTTTAGCATTTATAGTTAATCTTATTATGAGTATTGTTTTAATACCAAAATATGGTTTTGTTGGAGCTGCAGTTGCAAAATTTATTTCAGCTGTTTTTTGGAATATATTATTGGTTATTATTGTAAAAAAGAGATTGGGATTTTGGTCTTTTTACATTCCTTTTATCACTAAATAAACTAATATTGTTTGTTAATTTAAGAAAAACATTCATTTATGTATATAACACAAAATAAATTACTTCAATATGGTCTTTATAGTAATGCTATTTATGTGTTCTTGTTTTTTTTATTTCAACCGGACGGAATTAGTTTTCACAAGATTGCAATATCTTTCTTTCTTGCATTTTCTGTATGTGCGAGTTTTATTGTCTGTTTTCGTAATAAAAATAGTCTTAGTGAAATACCAAAACTTCACAAAAGAGTTTTTATTTTTTTAATGTTTTGGAGCATTGTTACAATTACTAGAAGCTTCTCATTTAAATTACAAGATTGGATGACAAATTTTGGTAACGTATACATGGCGTTAGCATGGTTTACTCCAATTTTCATTATTATTGGTCAAAAAATAGAAAACTGGATCATAATTTTCAAGTCTATTTGGTTTATGTTTCAATTAATGATATTGAGTTTACTATTTTTACCTTTTCACATACATCCAGGTAAGTTAAGAACGGAATGGGTTTGGTTACTTAGGCCAATGAATTTCATTTTATTAATTGGCATTAATAAATTTAAAGCACATTATAGGTTTATAGCATATATTACTTTTCTGGTTTACATTTTAATGGCCGTTCTTACCCAACAAAGAATTGAGTTTATCTATTTGTTCTTAATTTTCACGTTTATTTTTATAAAAAAAATAAAACATTTTAAAATAAAGAGAAAGTTTTTAAAATTTATATTATTTGGATCAATAGCATTAATATTTATAATTTTTACTTATGGGTATGAAAACCTTTCCAATATTCTATTAAGAATTGTTGAATATCAAGATACACGAATATTCCTATATAACGAATTAATAGCCGAATTAGATAATATTGAAGAGATTATTGGGAGAGGTTCTTTAGGGACATATTATAGCCACTATATGGAACATACTAAATGGTATATTGAAGAGATTCGTAAGCAAACATGGTATGGTGATAGCTCAATAAGGATTACAATTGAAGTTGGTTATTTGCAAATGATTTTAAAAGGAGGTTATATATTATTTTTATCGACTCTTTTTTTAATGCTTAGCTCAAGTTATTTGGCCATCTTTAAATCTAATAATCTTTTTGTTAGAAATTTAGGGTTATATATTTTAGTCCTTTCAATATTAAGTATCATTTCTTTTAGGCCTGCTTTTACTCCTACCTTTATAATTTTATGGACTGCAGTAGGTACTGCATTAAATAAGAGAAACAGAAACATGACAGATCAAGAAATTAAAGAACTTATAAATATATAAAATGTCAAAACTCCCTTTGGTAAGTATAATAACCGTAGTGTATAATGGTGCAAAAACTTTAGAACAAACTATCCTGAGTGTTTTGAACCAAACCTACAAAAACATTGAGTATATAATTATTGATGGAGAATCCACTGATGGTACTTTAGATATTATTGAAATGTATAGGGATAAAATCTCTACTTGTATTAGCGAACCTGATGAAGGATTGTATGACGCTATGAACAAGGGTGTTTCTATAGCTAACGGGGAATTAATAGGTATCATTAATAGCGATGATTGGTTTGAGAAAAATGCTGTAGAGTTAGTGGTTTCCTCATATGTTAATAATCTTAATAAAAAGGTTTTTCATGCTGATAGATATGATGTCTATCCAGATGATACAAAAATAAAATATCCTTTTAACCCTTCAAAGGCAAAATTCTTATACTATGCTATGACTTACAATCATGCTTCAATGTTTTTTCATAGAGATATATACAAAAACTATAAATATAACCCAGAATTTAAAGTTTTTTCAGATTATGAAATGGTTTTAAAGATTTTTCTAAATAACCCTGAATATTTTGAATATATTAACCAAACATATGTAAATTACAGAATAGACGGTATAAGTGCGAACCAAAGCTTAAAATTAAATCTCAATGAAGGTTCTAAAGCTAGGTTAAATGCTGGGTTAAATTATTTTTCTGTAATTATATATGTGTTTTTGACCGTTTCAAAATTTATTACTTCGAAATTAAAACTACGCTTTTAACTAATCAAAGTATAATTAAAAAACAACAAAAGGAATGAACTCTAGAGCTCTTTTTGTACTGCATTATTCCCCACCTATTCACGGAGCTTCTAAAGTTGGAGACTCTATTTTAAATAGTTCTATTATAAATCAAGAACTTGATACAAGGTTTATAAAGATTAAATCTTCAGAAAATATTGATTCTATTGGAAAATTTAACATAAAGAAGTTGCTTTATTTCTTTGGTTTGTTTTTTAAAGTTTGCTGGAGTTTAGTTTTTTTCAGACCAAACATAATTTATTATACAGCTTCTCCTTTTGGTTTTGCATTTTATAGGGACTTAGCGATATCAATACCTATAAAAATTTATAATTTTTTTTTAAAACAAAATCTTTTTTACCACTATCATGCAAAAGGGATAAACGAATTTGTTTCACAATCTAAAAAAAATAAAAAACTCACTAATTTTTTATTGAAAGGGACAAATATCATTTTAATTTCAAAATTAATGCAAAGTGAATTGGAGCAGGTTACTTCTTATAAAAATATTTTTTATCTTAACAATGGTGTAGATAATTTGTTGACTAACTATGATTTTAGAAGTATTTTGACTGAAAGGAAAAGTAATAATAAAATAAACATTTTATATCTGTCTAATTTATTCAAGGAAAAAGGATATGACACTGTTTTAGAATTGGCCAAGTATTTTAAAGAAGCAGGACTTAAAAACATTGAGTTTAATTTTGCAGGAGGTTGGGCCAGTACTGAAGACAAACAATATTTCAAAGAATACGTGAATACCAATAAACTTGAAAATTATGTTTTTTATCACGGGCTCGTACAAGGAGAAGAAAAGAAAAGATTATTTTCCAATGCAACTATTTTTGTTTTTCCTTCCAGATATAAAAAAGAAGTTTTTCCATTATCTGTTCTAGAGGCTCTATCCTATGGGCTTCCTGTTTTAGGGTTTAATATAGGTGCTGTTCCTGAAATAATTAATGGCAAAATAGGGATAATAAGCAATAAAGAACTTATTTTTGAAGATGTGGAAAAAATGATCTCTGAATTTCAATCTGAGTCTACATTTATGAGATGTAGAGAAGAGTATTTAAATAATTATACAGTAGAGGTTTTTGAAAAAAACTTATTAAATATCCTAATAACGAATTAATGTACAAATCAGTTAAAATAAGGGATTATAATATTTTTGCATCAGATGTTCAAAATATAAACATAGATAACAATAACAAAACTATTGTAAATACAATTAATGCCCATTCTTACATTGTTGCAAAAAAAGATCCAATATTTAAAAAGGCTTTACTGTACAGTGATATCTTGCTTCCAGATGGAGAAGGTATAGTTTATATGGTTAAAAAATTAAAAGGCGACAAGATAAAGAAAATTGCAGGTGCTGATATTCATGATTATTTGTTAAATATTTCTAACGAGAAAAGTTTGAGGTGTTATTATCTTGGTGCCAGTCAAGAAACTCTCAATATTATTAAAAAAAAGCAGTCTAAAAAATACAAAAACATCCACTTTGGTTTCTATTCGCCACCTTTTAAACCAGTATTTACCAAGGAAGACAATATACTAATGGCTAAAGAAATTAATGCATTTAAACCTCATGTGCTTTTTATAGGAATGACAGCTCCAAAACAAGAAAAGTGGGTTTTAGAAAATAAAGATGCAATTCATGCTAATATTATTTGCTCCATAGGCGCAGTTTTTGATTTTATTGCTGAAACTAAAAAAAGAGCACCTAAATGGTTAATTGATTTAAAATTAGAATGGTTATATAGAAGCTTTACTGCTTGGCGTTTAACAAAAAGATATTTGTATTCAACACCTCTTTTTTTAATAGAAATTTACAAATTAAAATATTTCAAAAAAAAATCTATTCATTAAATGCTTAAAGAAGCAATTATCAACTTAAAAAAAATAATATCTAATAAAGATGTGTCTTTTTTAGTACTGATGTTTTCAGTTTTTTTGTTACCTCTATCAATTAATTTAAGTACTTTCACATTTATACTTTCTTCCGTATTAAAGTTTGTTCAGGTTCTGGCCAATAGAAACAAACTCTTTGAAACTAAAGCTTTAAAAAACTCAGCTATAATTGGTGGCATATTTTTTTCTTATATTATAATAAGTTCTGTATTACAAACAAATGTAATTAACACGTTGTCATTGTTTGAAAAAGATTACATGCACTTTGCCTTATTTTTTATAACCCCCATGCTTTTAAGGTCTAAAAAAGAAAATAAGCTTCTTATTTATATGTTTTTTGTTGGTGCTTTTTTTGCTTTAGCATATGTTTTTCTTTTTTCTATAATTAATGGAACAACTTTCGATAAATATGCTTTTGTCAATTTATTGGATATTCACCACACATATTTATCTATGTATTTATTAGCATTCGTAAACTTTGCCATTGTATCAATTATAACTAGAAAACAAACCATTGACAAACATCTTAAAATCATTCTTATTGTATTAATAGCTGTATGTTTGGGAACTATGTTTATTCTTGGAAGTAAAGTTTCAATGTTAATATTTATACTCTTATTTATAGCTCATTCACTTCCCGAGTTATCACGTAAAAATGCGGCTATTTACATAGTGACACTAATTATTTTGTTAAGTATAATGCAAATATTTAACAACCAAATAAACGTTAGTTATAAAAAAGCTTTAGATTTTAGGCTCCAAGTTTGGGAGGTTTCATTTGATATATTTGAAAACAACCCCATTTTTGGAAATCTTATCTTATCAGAAAAAGATATTTTAAACTATAAGCATTACATAAATGGTAAATACTATTTTTTGGATTCAGATTTAAATAGCCATAATCAATACCTGTCCATTCTAATGAGATTTGGTCTTTTTGGCTTCTTTATTTTATTTGCTTATGCGATTAACATATTTAGAAGTATATCAAAAAAGACCAATAAGAAAGATTTAAGAGAGTCAATAGGGTTTTTTATTATAATTTTTAGTGTTTGTTATATTGAAAATATTTTAGATAGACACCATGGAATAGTTTATCTTACTTTTTTTTATAATTATTATCTAGTTGAAATTGAAAATGCTTAAAATCAAATATTTATATTCAGTCATTGCTTTTCAAGTACTTTTAACGAGTCCATTATACTCACAGAAAAAAGAAATCCTCATAAAAAATAATTTTGCAATAAGAGATTTTTATCTGGATAATGATTCTCTTTTTTTTATAAAAAAAAGAGATATTTATTTATATAATCTTAAATCACACACTTCAAAAAATTACTTTATTGGTGGATATGGTTTAAAACTATACAATTTAAAAAACAAGAATGTTATTGTATCTGCATCAAATGAATTGGTTAGGAATGTTTCATCTGTTAGATTTTACAATAAAAGCACCAATAAATTTGATGATGTTTTTTATTTTAAAGATGGTAAAATTTTAGATTTTCTTCTTATACCGGAATCCAAACTTTTTGTTTTAAGTTTGACTAATAAAAAAATCATTTTTATAGACTATAGAGAAAAACCAAAGTTTTATAAAACAATAGAATTAAACTTAAATGCTTTATCTAGAAGATTAATTTATAAAAATAATATCCTTTATTTTGTAACAGATATAGGTGAGATTTATGAATATGATTTTTTTAATTATAAAAAAACATTAATATATGATGCAGGTGAATTGATAACAGATTTTGTTATTGATCAAAATACACTTGTTTATTCCACCATTAAAGGTCATTTAGTTAAAATCAACTTACTTTCTAACACAAAAAACGAAATTGAAATTAACAACAATTTTGTAAATGTAATTATGGATTTTGATGAGAAGTATCTTATTTGTGGTAGCTGGAATGGCACTATGTATGTATTAAATAAAGAGAGTTTTTCAATAGATAAAGAATTGAATATTCACAAAAGGGCAGTCTTGCAAATTAAAAAGGGCAAAAATAACACCATATACTCCAGTAGTTTAGATAAAACTATCATGAGTTGGGAATTAAAATAAAGAAAATGAAAATATCAGTAATAGGAACAGGCTATGTTGGCTTGGTAACAGGAACCTGCTTGGCAGAAACCGGAAATGAAGTACTTTGTATAGATATAGATAAAGATAAAGTAAAACAAATGCAAGAGGGCATTGTACCCATTTACGAACCACAACTGGACGTCCTGTTTGAAAGAAATATAAAAGCCAATAGGCTTCGGTTTTCTACCTCATTGGAAGAAGGTTTAAATCATGGCGAAATCATTTTCTTGGCCTTGCCAACACCTGAAGATGAAGATGGCTCAGCAGATCTTTCCTATGTTTTGGGAGCTGCCAAAGAAATTGGAAAACTAATAAAAGACTACAAGGTTATTGTTGACAAAAGCACAGTACCTGTAGGCACATCAGATAAAGTAAAAGAAACCATTGCAAAAGAAACCAATGTGGCCTTTGATGTGGTTTCAAATCCAGAGTTTTTAAGGGAAGGTTTTGCTGTGGAAGATTTTTTAAAACCAGAACGTATTGTTATTGGATCCAGCTCAGAGCGCGCCACGCAACTTATGGAAAAATTGTATAAACCATTTGTGCGCTCTGGAAATCCCATAATCATCATGGACGAAAAATCTGCCGAGTTAACCAAATATGCAGCAAATTCCTTTTTAGCCACAAAAATCACCTTTATGAACGAAATTGCAAATTTTTGTGAAAAGGTAGGAGCAGATGTGGACATGGTTCGTATAGGTATGGGAACAGATTCCAGAATAGGCAAACGTTTTCTGTTTCCTGGAATTGGCTATGGAGGCTCTTGTTTCCCTAAAGATGTTAAGGCGCTCCATAAATCCGGAAAGGACCATAACTATCATTTCAATATTTTAAACTCCGTCATTAAAGTTAACGATGTACAGAAAAAAGTGTTGATTCCAAGAATAGCATCCTATTTTAATCAAAATTTAAAGGATAAAACATTTGCTGTTTGGGGATTGGCATTTAAACCAGAAACAGACGACATCAGGGAAGCTCCTGCTTTATATATTATTGAAGAGCTTTTAAAACTAGGAGCCACCATACATGTTTTTGATCCCGAAGCCATGCCAAATGTAAAAAAGAAATTTGGCCAACAGCTTAATTATGCCTCTAACATGTATGAAGCCACTAAAAATGCTGATGCTTTGATAATATGTACAGAATGGAGTATCTTTAGAACACCAGATTTCAATAAATTGAAAAGCAACTTGAACCAACCTGTTATTTTTGATGGCAGAAATCTATATGATATTAAAGACGTGAAAGCAGAAGGGTTCTATTACAACTCTATTGGAAGACAAGCTGTAGGTTAATAGAAACAAACATTTTTTTTTGATGAAAAGAGTATTAATTACTGGAGCAGCTGGTTTTTTGGGATCGCATTTATGTGACAAATTTATAGATGAAGGTTTTCAAGTCATTGGAATGGATAACTTTATCACTGGAGACTTAAAGAATATCAATCATCTATTAAATCACTCTCATTTTCAGCTTATAGAACACGATGTGACCGAATTTGTGAAAATTGAAGGAGAACTGCATTATATATTACATTTCGCTTCTCCAGCCAGTCCTATAGATTATTTAAAAATCCCCATACAAACCTTAAAAGTAGGCTCTTTAGGAACACACAATTTATTAGGTTTAGCAAAAGCTAAAAAAGCTAGAATTTTAATTGCCTCCACTTCTGAGGTTTATGGAGATCCATTGGTTCACCCACAAAGTGAAGACTATTATGGCAATGTAAACACCATTGGACCTAGAGGTGTTTATGATGAAGCCAAACGGTTTCAGGAATCCATAACCATGGCATACCATCGTTTTCACGGCTTGGAAACCAGAATTGTACGTATTTTTAATACCTATGGACCAAGGATGAGATTAAATGATGGACGAGTTATTCCAGCTTTTATTGGTCAGGCACTAAGAGGGGAAAATCTAACAATTTTTGGAGATGGACTACAAACAAGATCTTTTTGTTATATTACAGACCAAATAGAAGGCATTTATAAACTGTTATTTAGTGATTATGCTTACCCTGTTAATATTGGTAATCCACATGAAATAACAATTAAAGATTTTGCAGATGAAATTATAAAATTAACAGGAACCCATCAAAAAGTCATTTATAAAGAACTTCCAAAAGATGATCCTTTACAAAGACAACCAGATATTTCTTTGGCAAAAAAACTCCTAAATTGGGAGCCAAAAGTTAGTAGGGAAGAAGGGATGTTTAAAACCTATCAATACTTTAAAAGCTTATCAACAGAAGAGCTACATAAAAGTGAGCATAAAGACTTTACAAAACACATTAAAATATAGTGACTGCATTTAAGCAAGGTAGATATTCAGGATATTTAAGACCCATTTCATACGTTATAGATTTAAGTATTATAAATGGGTTGGCTTTGCTGTATTTTTTTAAAACGGTTGAGCCCATAAAATTTGTTTTAATCATATCCGTTTCTTGGGTGGTTTTATCCATTTATTCCAAATTTTATGAGGTTCACCGCTATACCAGGGAAATTTCCATTGCCTCTTTAATTTTAAAACAGCTGTTTTTGTTTACCCTACTTATGTTGGCTTTTTCAGGTTTGCATCAGGAGTTGGACATTCAACCGTTAAGTATTGTAAAATATACCTTATTAACTTTATTTTTAATTGGGGTATCCAAATTTGCCTTGTACTACTTGCTTCAAAAGTACAGAACCTCTTTTGGTGGAAATTTCAGGGTTACTGCCATCATTGGTAAAAACAAGCAAACTTTGGCATTGGAGAATTTTTTCAACAATAACCCAGAATATGGTTATGTTCATAAAAAAACCTTTAATGTAAAAGACAAAGAGACCTTTAGTTTGGAAGCCTGTTTCAATTTCATCATTAAAGAATCCATAGATGAAATTTACTGTTCCATATCAGAACTTTCCAATTCCCAGTTGTTAAAAATAATTGATTTTGCAGATAATAATTTAAAGATTGTTAAGTTTTTACCGGATAACAAGGACATCCATTCCAAAAAGTTGAAATATGAATATTACGATTATATTCCCGTACTGTCTTTAAGAAATATTCCGTTGGAAGATTCGGTAAACAAATTTGTGAAACGGACTTTTGATATATTATTTTCCTCTTTGGTCATTATTTTCCTTTTATCTTGGTTAACCCCTTTAATAGCCATCCTTATCAAATTGGAATCCAAAGGCCCCGTGTTTTTTAAACAATCCAGGAATGGGTTTAATTACAAAGAATTTGATTGTTATAAGTTTCGCTCGATGATGCCCAATAGAGATGCTCACTTATATCAAGCAACTAGAGGAGACCAAAGAGTAACAAAAATTGGCAAGTTTATTAGAAAAACAAGTATTGATGAGTTACCTCAATTCTTCAATGTGCTGTTTGGGGATATGTCGGTTGTGGGGCCAAGACCACATATGGTGAGTCACACGAACATGTATGCCAAAAAAATAGATAAATTCATGGTTAGGCATTTTGTAAAACCAGGTATTACCGGTTTGGCCCAAATAAGTGGTTATAGAGGCGAGGTTGAAACTGACAAGGATATTATTGGTCGCGTGAAATACGATATTTTTTATATAGAGAGTTGGTCTTTGCTCTTAGATCTTAAAATTATTATAAAAACATTTTTAAACGCGGTTAAAGGTGAAGAAAAAGCCTATTAGTTAGTTTTTTTAACTGCATGTTGAAATCAAATGCTTGCAGAGCTGTTCTTCTTATTTTTTCTTTTAAAGCAACATCTAAATCTTCTTTTTTAATCTTTGAAATTTGATAATTTAAAGCTGTATAGTCGCCAGCTTTGGCTGTCCAGCCCAAGAGATGTTTCTTGATGATGTTTTCGCCTTCACCACCGCCAAAGTAAAGAATAGGGAGTCCCAATCTGGCATATTCAAATATTTTTGAAGGTACAGAGCCATAAATCCTATTTAACAAAGGGATAATGGTTATATCGTATTTTAAAAGCTCCTTATGGAGTTCTTTCCTTGAAATTTCACCATGATAAAAAATGGGTAAATTGGGATGTTTGGCTATAAATTTTTCTATTTTGGACTGTTCGGCTCCAGCACCATACATATGAAATTCCAACTTGGAATAATCCAACGCTTCGCAAAGCTTATAAATGCCTTGAGCCATGCCTAACAATCCAGCATATACCATAGTAATCTTTTTAGGGGAGTTTGTGTTGTTTTCAATCTTGGGAGGATTGAAATTAGGATAATTTCTATATAAATAAGTTTCTTTATGTGGTGAAAGGGTTTTAATATGCTCTAAAATCTCTTCGCTTTGTCCCAGTATGATAGTTGCTTTTTTATAATTGTAACGTTCAATCTTTTCAAGCATTCTGTAACTAAAATTCTTTTTAAAGGCACCTAGTTCCAGTCCAGCAATAGGCCATAAATCACTAACATTTAAAATAAGTTTCCTGTGTTTTGACTTTAAAAATAACATATTGGTAAAAGCCACCAATAATGGAGGCGATTGTACAATAACGGTTTTTGGTATCTTATTCCAAACAAAAAACCAAACCAAACTAAAGCTATAAGAAAACATAGCAAATAAACGTAAAAATTTGTTTTTGGAGTTGCTTGCATACAGCCATAACCTGTGAATGGTTATTTGGTTTTCAACAGTAGTTGCTTTAAATTTCCCTTTATATTTTGGAAATATTTTTCCTGTCGGATAATTAGGCAAAGGGGTTATTACAGAGACTTTGTAACCTTCTTTTTGTAAGCCTTCTGCCAAATGACACATTCTATTGGAAGCTGCGCCAGTTTCAGGAGGAAAATAACTTGTAACAATCAAAATCTCTTTCACGACAGTTTGAAAATTTCCATTATATGATCAACTATTCTAATAGCGGCTTTACCATCCCATAACTCTGGTGCCTTTCCTTGTTTCCAATGGCCAGAATAAAGATTATAAAACGCCTGTGATATTTTTTCAGGGTCATTTCCAACCAGAACATTCGTTCCTATGTTACATGTTTCGGGACGTTCTGTAGAATTTCGAAGCGTCATGCAAGGCACATTCATTACGGTTGTTTCTTCAGTAATACCTCCTGAGTCTGTTAAAACTGCCTTGGCATGTTTTACTAAATAGTTAAACTCCAAGTAACCCAAAGGACTAATGTAATGTAAGTTTTTAAAATTTAGTTTTAAACCTTTTAAAAATTTCTGTGTTCTTGGATGTACTGGAAAAATTATGGGATATTTTTCCCCAAGCTCGGCAATTTGAAGAATTAGTATTTTTAGCTGTAGTTCTTCATCCACATTGCTTGGTCTGTGAAGTGTTAGAACAAAATAAGATTTTTCTTGTAAATTTAATTCTTCCCAAACAGGTGGCCTTTTTAATCTGATTTCATTTTTTAAAAGTGTGTCTATCATGACATTTCCAACAAAATAGATGTTGTTTTTTGGAACGCCCATTTTTTCTAAATTGGTGTTGGCATGGGTTGAGGTTGTAAAAAAATAATCGGTTAAGCTATCTGTAACAATTCTATTGATTTCTTCTGGCATACTCTTGTCTCCAGAACGGATACCTGCTTCCACATGGGCTACTTTTACACCTGCTTTTTTTGCTACAATGGTACAAGCCATGGTTGAGGTAACATCTCCAACCACTAATACCAAATGTGTTGGGTGTTGTTTCAACTCTTTTTCAAACCCTATCATAATAGCAGCTGTTTGTTCTGCTTGAGATCCACTTTTAACATCTAAATTGATATCAGGAAATGGGATGTTCAGTTCTTCAAAAAATGTGTCGCTCAAGTTTTTATCATAATGTTGTCCTGTATGGACCAATCTAAATGAGAGATCAAAACCTTCAGATTTTTTCTGTTTAATGGCTTCAATAATTGGAGCTATTTTCATGAAATTTGGTCGTGCACCAGCAACTATGGTAATATTCATTCTACTTCTTTTATTAGTGATGTAAACTGTTTCAATTTACCGCTTTTTGAGCGTTGAAAGGTATCTAATCTTTTAAATTGAATATGAAGTCCTTTTTCCAAATACCTTTCCATTTCTTCAGAAATCAGTTTTATTTTTAAGTCAGAAAGCACCTCTTTACTAATATATTTAACGATAAAGGTATCTTTTTTGTGTTGTTCAATAATAAATTCCTTCACATTCCCATCATCTTCAATAATACGTTTGGTAATATAATAAAATGTTAAGCCTGCAGCCTTTTTCCCACTTGGCAGTATGGCTATATCATTGGTTCTTCCAATAAGTTTTTCCAAAATAGGCTTTTTAAGGGTACTTTGTTTGGAAAGTATTCCAATATCTCCAATATCGTACCTAATAAAAGGATGTGCTTTGTTGTAGAGGGATGTTATTACAATTCGTCCTTCTTCGCCATAAGGAAGGACATTATTCTTTTCATCCAAGATTTCAACATATAAGGTTTCACTGTTTACTTGCCATGCATTTTTAGGGTTTTGAAAGGCAATAACATCCAGTTCCGAAGCTCCATATTCGTTAACTACTGGAATACCAAACTGGAATTCCAAGAATGATTTATCATCTTCAAAAAGCATTTCAGAAGTGACAATACAAACTTTTAAGCTAGGACAAACAAGTTTTAATTGCATGTTTTTTTTCTGAAGAAATTTTGCAAACTGGACCATGGAACTCGTATAACCATTCATATAATCGAAATGGACAGTTTTAAATTTTTCAAGACAATCAGCCAATGCCTCTTCACTTAAATCAAATACCGAAAAACGATACCGATTGCTTAAAAAGTCCTTTAAACGTTCTTTAAAGTAGCCTATTTTATCTAAAGGAATGCCATAAAATCTAGCTTGTTTGGATTTATTAAAATCCAACCCATACCAACCAAATCTATTTTTAATCAGTGCCCAAGTCAAAGCATGGCAAAATTTATCTTTTGCAAATATAAAAGGGGTTCCAGAAGAACCCGAGGTTTTGTTTACATAAACATTTTTATGGTTAAACCCTTCAGCCAGACGCTCATTTAAAGGTTGTTGCAAATCAGCTTTGGTCATTACAGGTATGGTGTTCCAATTATTCGGGTCTGCATTTTTTGCAAGGGCGTTGTAAAAAGGAGTGTGTTTTAAATGAAATTCAACTATGTTCTGCTTTTTTTCGTTAACATAGGCTTGATAGTCATTATTTTTTATTTGTTGAATGTTCTGTAGAGCAGTTTCTGCCTTCTCAATTGGAAAGCCACTGAATTTTAAAGAAAGGTCAAATAAATTCAAAACAGTAAAACATTATTTCTGTAAAGTAAACAAAAATAATTCGTGTATTCGAAGCATTAGTTTTATTTTTGCGGGAAACAAACACACAACATGAACATTTTAATTCTTGGTTCTGGAGGTAGAGAACATACTTTTGCTTGGAAAATAGCTCAAAGCCCTTTATGTAACACCCTTTTTGTGGCTCCAGGAAATTCCGGAACAGCCCAAATTGCAAAAAACCTGGATATAAAAGTCACCGATTTTCATACCATTAAAGAGGCTGTTTTGCAACATGAAATCACTATGGTTGTGGTTGGTCCTGAAGACCCTTTGGTCATGGGCATTCATGATTTCTTTTTAAATGATGATGCCTTAAAACACGTCTCTGTTATTGGGCCTCAAAAAGCTGCTGCACAACTGGAAGGCAGCAAGGAGTTTGCCAAGGAATTTTTAATAAGACACCACATTCCAACAGCTGCATATAAAAGTTTTAATGCAGGGAATGTAGAAGCAGGTTATGCCTTTTTAGAAACGTTAAGCCCTCCATATGTTTTAAAAGCCGATGGTTTGGCTGCAGGAAAAGGTGTGCTGATCCTTAACGATTTAAACGAGGCCAAAACCGAATTAAAAAACATGCTAGTGGATGCAAAGTTTGGTGCAGCCAGTACCAAAGTGGTTATTGAAGAGTTTTTGGATGGTATTGAATTAAGCTGTTTTGTTTTAACCGATGGCGAGAATTACAAAATATTACCTACTGCCAAGGATTATAAACGCATTGGGGAAGGAGACACAGGTTTAAATACTGGTGGCATGGGAGCTGTATCTCCAGTACCTTTTGCTACAGATGCTTTTTTAAGTAAAATTGAAGAACGTATTGTAAAACCTACTATTGAAGGATTAAAAAAAGACAACTTACCTTATAAAGGCTTTGTGTTTATTGGGTTGATTAAAGTTGGGGAAGACCCAAAGGTGATCGAGTACAATGTTAGAATGGGAGACCCAGAAACTGAAGTTGTTTTACCAAGACTAAAAACCGATTTGGTTGAAATTTTCCAAGCAATAGCCAATCAAACATTAGATAAAATTAATCTAGAAATTGATGAACGTGCAGCAACAACCGTGATGTTGGTGTCTGGTGGTTATCCAGAAGCTTATGAAAAAGGGAAGGTCATTACAGGATTGGATCAGGTTACAGACTCCATTCCTTTTCATGCTGGAGCAATAAACAAGGATGGTAACATTGTAACCTCTGGAGGACGTGTCATGGCCATCACCTCTTATGGGAATACTTATGAAGAGGCCATAAAAAAATCTTATCAAAACATAGCAAAACTACATTTTGATAAGATGCATTATCGAACCGATATTGGTTTCGATTTATAAATAAGAATGCGATGTGATGCTTTTATCATCGTCATTGGCATCGTTATAGGCCTTTAATTGCTTCATCCAATATAAAAAAGCAACAAAACCTATCAGTATAAATAACCAAGAAACTATATTTGCGGCAAACCAATTTTCCAGTTCTAGCTTAGCTAAAGCATCAAATGGTGCAAATAAAACATTTACGAATAAATCTTGAATAGCGTAAAAAAAGTCTTTCATTTTATATAAATTTTATGCTCCATAGGAGCTTATAAGGTATTATCAATATATTTACTCAACAAAATTACATTTTTTTCATTTTAAATTTCAATAATTTGAAAAGAATATTGGTAATTTACTTTTTATCCAAGGTTTGATAGAAATTTATTTAAACGTGATCAATACATGATTTCCATTTTTTTCAGTAAGGCAAAACCCATACATTTTGTGGCAGTAACGTTGTTGTTACTGGTTGCTTTTACATATACAAAAGCCATTCATATCAAACAATCGGTTGATGTATTGTTCATTTTCAAGCAATTCCTGTTGTTTGGAGTGTGCATATTCTCCATTTTTGTTTTCGATTTTTTATCTGGAAAAAACGATCTTACCAAAAACAACAGCTATAAAATTTTATTTTTTAGCTTGTTTATGGTCATGATGCCCCAAACTTTTTTAAATTCCAAGCTGTTGGTGGCAAACCTCTTTATTTTGTTCGCTTTAAGACGCATTATAAGCATTCGTTCCAAAAAACAGATCAATAAAAAAGTGTTTGATGCAGCTTTCTGGATTAGCTTGGCAACCTTACTGAGTTTTTGGTGTTCGCTTTATTATATCTTAATCTTTGCAGCATTATTCCTATACACGGTTGCCGATGTGAAAAACTGGATCATTCCTTTTATTGGAATCTTAACCGTTGGTGTTATAACTGTATCTTTCCTGGTTCTAACCAATACAGATGTTATTGCTTATTTTTCAAGTATAAACACAGCAGTTAGTTTTGATTTTAGTATGCTCAATTCTTCTCAAATTGTCCTTTCCTCAACGGTTATCCTGTCTTATTTTGTTTGGGCAGTATTTTTTTATGTCTTAAATATAAAATCTAAGTCCAAAAGCTATAAACCGTCTTATTTTTTGGTGCTTTTAGCTGCTTTAATTGCTATAGCCATCCTTGTTATTGTTCCACAAAAATCTGGAGCAGAATTTTTGTTTTTATTTGCTCCATTGTCTATAATCATGGCGAATTATATGGAGATTATTTCTGAAAAATGGTTTAAGGAAATATTAATCTGGATGCTTATGCTTGTTCCTTTAATCAATTTAATGCTGTAACTTTTCCCCAAAAGCCAAATCTCCAGCATCTCCCAATCCAGGAACTATATAGCCAAATTCGTTGAGTTTTTCATCAACAGTGGCAACCCATAAATGTGTTTCCGAGTCGAAATAATTTTCCACAAAATCAATGCCCTCTTGTGCTGCAATAACACTAACCAAATGAATGTTTTTAGGTGTTCCAAAAGGTTTTAAGGCTTCAAAAGTGGCTATCATGGATTGCCCTGTGGCCAACATGGGGTCTGCTAATATTAAGGTTTTGTTTTCTAAACTTGGGCAAGCTAAGTATTCAACTATAATTTCAAAATTTTCGGGCTTTTCCTTATGGTGCCTGTAGGCAGATATAAATGCGTTTTCAGCATTGTCAAAATAATTTAATAAACCGTCGTGCAAAGGAACTCCAGCCCTTAAAATAGAACACAACACGACCTTATTGTCTATTTTTTCAATCTCACATATTCCCAAAGGTGTTTTAACGGTTGTAGGTTTATAACTTAAGGTTTTGCTTAATTCGTAACCCAAGATCTCGCCAATACGCTCAATGTTTCTTCGAAAACGCATTGAATCTTTTTGAATGGTTACATCTCTCATTTCAGCAATAAACGTATTTAGGATGGTGTTTTGGTTTGAAAAGTTATGAATATGCATGTTGTTACTTATTTTATGGTGTGGTAAAGTTAATTAATTAGGCTTATATTTACCGTTGGAATTCTCAATTTAATAATAATGAAAACATCCATCTACATTCCTAGGGCTCTTAAAACCTTTTAGCTAAAAAATATGTAGATTTGTACTATAAAACAAAAATCATGTTTACAGACAAAGCCAACAACATTTTTCAGGACGTTATAGAAACATATCATGTTATCAATACAGTCGATCAGCCGTTTGAAAATCCTTACAACAAAGATTCTCATTTGTTAGAGCACCTGCTTTACAGAAAATGTTGGATTGATACTGTGCAATGGCATTATGAAGACATTATTCGAGACCCACAAATAGATCCTGTTGCTGCTTTAAAACTGAAACGTCAGATTGATGCTTCCAACCAAGACAGAACAGACATGGTGGAATATATAGACAGCTATTTTCTTGAAAAATATAAAGACGTAACCCCAAAAGCTGATGCGACCATCAATACCGAAAGTCCAGCTTGGGGAATTGATAGATTGTCTATTTTAGCCTTGAAAGTATACCATATGCATGAAGAGGCAACACGTACAGATGCTTCTGAAGCTCATATAGCTGCCTGTAAAAAGAAATTGGATGTCTTACTGGAACAGCGTAAAGACCTATCTACAGCTATCGATACCTTGTTAAGCGACATTGAAAAAGGCGACAAATACATGAAAGTGTATAAGCAAATGAAAATGTATAACGACGACGAACTGAATCCAGTATTGCGTTCACAGAAATAAAACTGTTTTTCAGAACATTCCTACAACCCTTGGAGTTGAAGAATTTTATTTTCAAGATATTTCGCTGCACTCAATATGACACATCGTTTGTATGATGCCTTCAACTAAACACATCCTAGTCATTCGTCTCTCAGCCATGGGAGATGTGGCTATGACAGTTCCTGTTTTAAAGGCATTTACTGCACAATATCCAGAAGTAAAACTAACCGTTTTAACCAGGGAATTTTTTACACCTTTTTTTAGGGATTTAGAAAATGTATCTGTTTTTCCTGCCGATTTAAAAGGAACACACAAAGGTGTTTTAGGACTTTATAAACTCTCAAAAGAATTAAAAAAACTGAATATCGATGCCATCGCAGATCTTCACAATGTGTTGCGTACAAATATTTTAAAATGCTTTTTCTTAGGAAAACCGTTTGTGCAAATAGATAAAGGCAGAGCAGAAAAAAAAGCCTTGGTTACAGGAAAAACATTCCAACAACTAAAAACAACTCATGAACGTTATGCAGATGTTTTTAGAAAATTAGGATTTCCGTTAGATTTAGCAAACCCTAAATTTCCAAATCGTGTAGCGTTAAATTCCAAATTGCAGGATTTAGTAGGAGCAGACACTAAAAAATGGATTGGCATGGCACCTTTTGCAGCACACGAAAGTAAAATGTATCCTTTGGATTTGATGGAGCAAGTAATTGAAACACTTTCAAAGACTCATAAAATATTATTGTTTGGTGGAGGCAAAAAGGAAGTTGACATTCTTGATGCTTACCAAAGCAAATATGAAAATGTTATTAATCTAGCTGGAAAATTAACCCTTGATGAAGAATTAGATGTCATTTCCAATTTAGATGTGATGTTGTCTATGGATTCAGGAAATGCACATATGGCAGCTATGTTAGGTGTAAAAGTAATTACCATTTGGGGAGTGACGCATCCTTATGCTGGTTTTGCGCCTTTTAATCAACCTGAAGATTTTGCAATACTTTCAGATAGAGAACAGTTTCCTTTAATTCCAACCTCTATTTATGGCAATAAATACCCAGAAGGCTATCAAGATGCTGCTAGAAGTATTACTCCGGAAAGAGTTGTTGAGAAAATAAATTTAGTTCTTTGACGATTTTACCAGTAGTTACAGTTTTTTTAATTGTTAATTAATAAA
Organism: uncultured Xanthomarina sp.; assembly: GCF_963971605.1. Classification (NCBI taxonomy): domain Bacteria; kingdom Pseudomonadati; phylum Bacteroidota; class Flavobacteriia; order Flavobacteriales; family Flavobacteriaceae; genus Xanthomarina; species uncultured Xanthomarina sp. The sequence continues at coordinate 86,204 of NZ_CAXATZ010000001.1, read as the reverse complement.
AATGACATTATTAAAATTTGATTTTAATCTTTTTGAAAATCCATTTCTATTATTCATATTTGGAATTTTACTTTTATTATATTCTCTATATGATTATAATAAAAATTATAAAGATTCAAGTCTAGTAAGGCAAATGAGTATTGTGGGGTATTTTTTTATTGGAATCTTTTGTATAATACTAGGTATAGGATTATATTTAAAATAATTAATTCATCTTCTTAAAAAAGAACTTTCAGGTTTAAAAAATTTAAAATGTCTAACTAATTATAAATTCGGAGAGATGTCCGAAGGACATAGAGAGCTTTATATATCATCATAATCCACTTTCACAGTAGGCGTTGTTGGATGTGCCTGACAGGTTAATATCAATCCTTCAGCCACTTCGCTATCTGTTAAGATGTTGTTTTGTCTCATGGTTACTTCGCCTTCAACCACTCTAGCCAAACAGCTACTGCAAATACCACCTTGGCAAGAATAAGGTGCGTCTAAATCCTCGTCTAAAGCAGCTTCAAGAATCGATTGTTTTTGAGACATTTCAAAGGTGGTTTCTTCATCATCAACCACAACGGTAATTTTAGTGTTCCCACTAGCAATGTCATCTTCATTAACATCAGCAGGTTTAGCCGCTTTAAAAAGTTCATAAAATATATGTTCGTTAGGAATATTATGTTCGGTCAAGACATCTTTAACCGTATGGATCATGGCTTCTGGACCACACAAATAAAAAGCATCTACAACCACGTGCTTGTGGGTGTTTTTCATTACAAAGTTTACGGTACTTTTTTCTATACGTCCAAAAATAGCATCTTCTTCATCGGCTTGACTAAACACAAATTGTATGGAGAAACGCTCTTTGTAGTTATGCTGAAGGTCTAAAAGCTCTTGCAAAAACATGGTGTCCTCAGTGGTTTTATTCCCATAAACAAGAATGACTTTGCTATAAACCTCTTCTTCCAAAGCACATTTAATAATGCTTAAGATTGGCGTGATACCACTTCCAGCTGCAAAAAGCGCAATGTTTTTGGTTTTGGAATCGTTAGGTTCAAAAACAAAACGTCCTTTGGGTGGCGCCACTTCTATAACATCTCCAGCTTTTAGTGTGTTGTTGGCATACGAAGAAAACGTGCCATCTGTCACTTCTTTAACAGCCACTTTTAAATCGCCACTTTTTGGAGAAGAACACAGCGAGTAATCGCGTCTTACCTCATGGTTGTTTATAGTAGTTTTTAAGGTAACATATTGTCCAGCTTTAAAGGCATAAGTAGATTTTAAATGGTCTGGAACTTGGAAACTAATTACAACAGATTTGTCTGTTTCCCTAGTGATATCTTTTATGGTAAGGTTATGAAAATGTGACATATTTAAATTTTTGACAAAAATAAGAAATACTGTTAGGAATTAAGTTTTGATTGTAACAAAATGTATGTTAATATTACTAATAGAAAAAACCAACTCAATTCAAATGAAACTAAAACACTTTATAAACTTAGAATGGAAGCAATATTTTAGATCTGCTTATTGGCAAAAAAGCATGGCTTTAAATGTTTTACTTGTTTTTGTAGGGTTATATTTTGTAGTTACATTTTTGGCGTTGGGTATTGCGTTATACCCTATTTTAAAAGACACATTTCCAGATCAAGACCCTTTAAATATTGTAAACAGTTATTTGTTTTATTGGTTTTTAGCCGATGTAATTATGCGCTTTTTCTTTCAAAAACTGCCAGTTATGAGTGTAAAACCATTATTGACGCTGCCTGTTAAAAGAAGTAAGGTTGTTAATTACGTCTTGGCAAAATCGTGTTTTTCGTTTTTTAATTTTTTGCCTCTTTTTGCAGTCATTCCATTTGGAACGATGTTGATAGGCAATGGCTATTCAGCTGTTTCGGTTGTGTCTTGGATGGTGAGTATTTTTATAATCACGCTTGGCATGAATTTTTTAAATTTCATCATTGAAAATTTTACTTCGGAAACCGAACTCTCTTTTTTGCCTATAATTGCCTTGGGAGGAAGCCTGTTTGCACTTAACTACTTTAATATTGTTTCGTTTACCAGTTTGGTGTCTGGAGCCATTTCATCTATTTACGACACTCCTTTGCTTTTAGTTGTTCCGTTGCTATTATTGGTTGTCTTGTATGTTTTAAACTACAGTAAATTAAAAGCTAAATTATATTTGGACAGTTCTTTAAAAACCAAAGTTCAGGAGGTAAATGCCTCTAATCTGGAATGGACCAGGAAGTTTGGCGATGCTGCACCATTTATGCAGTTGGATTTAAAGCTGATATGGCGAAATAAAAGACCACGATCTTCAATTTTTATTTTGCTAATTGGATTGTTATATGGATTGTTTTTTTATCCAAATCCGGTTTATCAAGACCAATCTTGGATGTTTGCTTTTATTGGCATTTTTGTAACAGGCATCTTTTTAATCAATTTCGGACAGTTTATTCCTGCTTGGGACAGTGGCTATTACAAAATGCTCATGAGCCAAAACATACCATATAAACAATATTTAAAATCTAAATTTACCTTAATGGCAGTAAGTGTGGTTATCATGTTTATTTTAAGCATCCCTTATGTGTATTTTGGATGGAACATTTTATTGGCACATTTAGCAGCAGCCATTTACAACATCGGAATCAATACGCATGTTATTTTATATGCAGGTTCATTCAATAGAAAAAAAATAGACTTAAATCAACGAGCAGCATTTAATTATCAAGGAACAGGAGCAGTACAATGGCTTTTAGGAATCCCGTTAATGTTTTTGCCATTGGCTATTTTTGGTGGTGCTTATGCCTTATTCAGTTTTGAAATAGGCTGTTTGGTCCTTGCAGTACTTGGTTTGGTAGGCGTTGTATTTCACCAAAAACTCATGACTATCATTACCACAAAATATTTAGACTCAAAATACAAAATGATTCAGGCTTTTGGCCAGGACAACTAATACATAATTATTATGATAAACGCATCAAACCTTTCAAAAAAATACGGAAACAATACTGTTTTAAATATAGAGCAACTAAACATCCCTAAAGGTCAAAGTTTTGGCTTGGTTGGAAACAATGGCGCAGGAAAAACCACCTTTTTCAGTTTGCTGTTAGACTTGATAAAACCAAGTTCGGGACAAATTACAAGCAAAGATATTTTAGTAAATAATAGCGAAGATTGGAAACCGTTTACGTCGGCATTTATAGATGAAAGTTTTTTAATAGGTTATTTAACACCAGAAGAATATTTCTATTTTATAGGAGAGCTTAGAGGTCAAAACAAAGCAGATGTGGACAATTTATTGGCACAATTCGAAGACTTTTTTCATGGAGAAATATTGAACCAGAAAAAGTACTTGCGTGATTTAAGCAAAGGAAACCAGAAAAAAGCTGGCATTGTAGCAGCATTGATAGGAAACCCAGAAGTTATTATCCTGGATGAACCATTTGCCAATTTAGATCCAACCACTCAAATCCGATTAAAGAGCATTATTAAAAACCTTGCCGAAACCCAAGGTGTAACGGTTTTGATATCCAGTCATGATTTGTTGCACGTTACAGATGTGTGCGAACGGATTGTGGTTTTGGAAAAAGGCGAAGTGGTCAAGGACTTGGCAACAAGTGCGGCTACTTTAAAAGAATTGGAAGCACATTTTGCTGGCAACGAAACGCTTGTAAACGAAGCAAATTAAAGTTTAAAACAGTACCTATTCCAACCAAGCCAACTTGGAAGAAGTTATATTTGATATATTTCTTTACAAATAATTCAAAAAGATGCCTTATTTTTACGGCTATACATAATAAATGTAGCTTAATTTAGTTTAATCTAAAACCAAATACAATCAACGTTGCGCACATCTTTTAGAATTATATCATTTCTGTTTTGTATCACGCTTTTAATAGTAAGTTGCTCTAGAAAGAAAGACACTTTTTTAAGCCGAAACTACCATGCACTCGCAGCTAAAGACAACACCTTGTACAATGGTTACATAGCTTTAGAGGAAGGCAGGCAAGAGCTTAATGCCACTTACGAAGACAATTACTGGGATATTTTACCAATAGAACGTATGCAGGTCTCAGAAGAGATCACACTTCCAGGGCAAAATGAAAATGAGCGTTTTTCCAGGGCTGAAGAAAAAGCCGTTAAGGCCATTCAAATGCATAGTATGAACATTCAGGGGAAAGAGGTAAACCCTCAAATGGACGAAGCCTATCTGCTATTGGGAAAAGCTAGGTATTTTGACCAAAGGTTTGTGCCTGCTCTAGAAGCTTTTAATTACATCCTTTACAAGTATCCAGCTAGCGATAAAATCAATCAGGCAAAAATATGGCGAGAAAAAACCAACCTACGGTTGGAAAACGAAGAAGTGGCTATAGAAAACTTAAAGCGCCTTTTAAAACAAGAAACACTTAAAGACCAAGATTTAGCAGATGCTACTTCTACCTTGGCTCAAGCATATATCAATATCCAAGCACTGGATAGTGCTGCTACCCAATTGAATGTTGCTAGTTTAAATACCAAAAGCAATGATGAACGTGGACGCTATAGATATATTCAAGGACAGCTTTATAACAAATTGGGTTATAAAGACAGTGCCAACATGGCTTTTGATAAGGTAATTAAACTAAACCGAAAAACACCTCGCATCTATTTTATTGCTGCACAACTTGAAAAAGCCAATAATTTCGATCATGAAACGGGAGACAAGGTACAACTAGCAGAAACCCTTACAGATATTGAAGAAAATAGGGAAAACAGACCTTATTTGGATAAAATATATCATCAAATAGGGAATTTTCACGCCAGAAGTGGTCAAGATTCCTTGGCTGTGGAATATTATAACAGGTCATTAAGGGCCATCACAAACGATAAAAGGTTAAAAGCCATTAATTATGAAATTTTAGGGGATTACTTCTTCGATTACACCGAATATAAAATTGCAGGAGCTTATTACGATAGTACCATGCTTAACATGAAAAAAGATACAAAACCCTATCGTATCATGAAACGGAAAAGAGATAATCTGGACGATGTTATTTATTACGAAGACATTGCATTTGCCAACGACAGCATCATAAGCCTTACAACGCTCTCTAAAGATGAACAATTGGCTTTTTTTCAAGATTACACCGAAAAACTAAAAGTGAAAGCCCAAGAAGAATTAGAAAGAAAAGAACTAGAACAAGAAGCAGCAAACAGAAACCAGGATTTTGCTTCAATGGATAACAATAAAAACGGGTTTGCTTCCAGAGATTCAAGTAAAAGCCTGTCAAGAGGTCCCAACACACCACCAGGTTCCAGTTTTTATTTCTACAATCCTACAACTGTAGCTTATGGTAAAAACGATTTCCTAAAAAAATGGGGAGATAGACCGTTGGAAGACAACTGGAGATGGTCTACAAAAAGTAAAACCAACATCAATGTATCGGCCAAAGATGCTAAAAGTGCAGTACTTGCCGAGAATGAGCTTTTTAAACCAGAATACTATATAAGTCAAATTCCAACAGATCAAAAAGCCATAGATAGTATTGTAAAAGAAAGAAACTTTGCATATTACCAATTAGCAGTAATCTACAAAGAAAAATTTAAGGAATATGAGCTTTCCAAAGAGAGGTTTCTAGACCTGTTAAGCATGGAGCCAGAACAAAAGTTGGTACTGCCATCCAAATACAATTTGTATAAAATTTACACCCTTTTAGGTGAAAATGATGAAGCCCAAATAACCAAAAACGATATTATTTCAAATTATCCAGATTCTAGATATGCAGCAATCTTAAAAAATCCAGAATCTTTGGCAGCTAAAGATGAAAACAGTCCAGAAAGCATATACCAGAGCCTGTACAGCAAATTGGAAAACCAAGAATACAGCCAAGTTATAAAAGAAGCCGAAAGTTATGCAACTTCTTTTGAAGGCGACCCAATGGTACCCAAATTTGAATTGTTGAAAGCCACTGCCATTGGCAGACTGCAAGGATTTGAATCTTATAGTAATGCCTTAAATTATGTGGCTTTAAATTATGCCAACACTCCAGAAGGCGTTAGGGCTCAAGAGATTATAGACACTGTTTTGCCAAAATTGGCCAGTAAAGATTTTGTTGATAGCGAAACAGATAAAAACTTTAAAATAGTTTACTATTTCACAAATGCTTCAAATAAAGACATTGAAGCGTTTAAAAAGAAACTACAAACAGAAATAGACAAGGTTAATGTGTACGACCTATCCCTTTCCGTAGATGTATATAATCCTACAACAACATTTGTTATTGTCCATGGATTAAAGAGTAAAGAAGGAGCCACAGGCTATGCGCTATCGTTACAAGAGAAGAAAAAGGATAAAATTACACAAGATTTCTTTTCCGTATCTTCAGCCAATTATAGAATCATACAAATTCATAAAAATTTCGATGAATATTTAAATTTACAATAACCCCAAACAACACCTATTATGTTTTCCGACAGCAAAAAAGACAGACAAAACGCAGAGCTCATTTCAAGTCAGAATATTATTTCCAATGGCACTAAAATAGTTGGTGATTTAATAAGTGAAGGCGATTTAAGAATTGATGGCACCATAGAAGGAAATTTAAAAACACCAGGAAAAGTGGTTGTGGGAAAGTCTGGAATGATTAAAGGAACCCTAAATGGTACAGATGCTCATTTTGAAGGTAAATTTTCTGGTAAATTAAATTTATCTGGAACACTTACTCTAAAATCTTCGGCACATGTAGAAGGAGAAGTGGTTTTAGGGAAACTGGAAGTAGAGCCAGGCGCCACATTTAATGTAACCTGCACTATGAAAGGTGCCGTAAAAGAGATTCACTCAAAAAATGAGCGCAAAGAACCATCAAGGCCCGGACAAGAAACAGCTTAACACCTATGCGCGCTATTCCAGCATCGCGTTTCAAATGTTTGCCATAATTGGCATAGGAGCTTTTATTGGTGTGAAACTAGACGATGCGTTTCCAAACAAACACAACATGTACACTATTATTTTGTCTTTAGTGTTTGTAATTTTTGCTATTGTTTTTGTAATAAGACGTATTATTGCAATCTCAAAAGAAAACAATTAAATGAATCCAGATTTTAAATCCAGACAGCTTTCGTTTTTACTTCAAAATGTAGCAGTAACCTTAATCCTGTTGGGAATCCACAGTTATTTGTTATCCCATTTTGCTGAAAACACCAATTTTATTATTCCAATTTGGCAAATATATGTTTTTCATTTTGCAGTAACCACCTTATTGTATTCGGTTATTAATTATCAATACTCCAGAGGAAAAACCGAGATTTTCAATCTGTTTATGGGCTTCACCTTTTTAAAAATGATTTTGTCCATAGTTTTTTTGTTGCCAGTTTTACTGTCGGATTCTGATAACAAGCAACCAGAAGTCTTCAACTTTTTTATACCTTACTTTCTTTACTTGTTTTTTGAAGTGTATTCCTTAACAAGTTTCCTTCAAAAAAAGCCTTAAAACTCTCTCAAAAACAGAGCTTTAAATAATCATTAAAAAAGTGTTTGACAATTAATATAATGTACGTACATTTGCACGGAATTTAAAGCAAGGTATTTTTAATCAATATAGAATGACATTAAACACCTTTAAAAACGTATTATTTTCTGCATTGTTTATAGCAATTTCATTTGTTGGATATGCATCAGAAAGCCCAGAGAACGAGAACGATAAAGAGTTCAATGCCAAAGAGATGATCATGCATCACGTAAAGGATGCCCATGAGTTTCATATTGTTGATTGGAATGGAAAGCCTATTTCTATTGCTTTACCAATTATTTTATGGACAGACCAAGGCTTGGTTACTTTTATGTCCAGTGAATTTCACCATGACGATTCAGGTTCCCATATCGTAGAAAAAGATGGGATGAGATTTGTAAAGTATCATGAAAAAATTTACCAATTGGAGCCTAATGTCCAAGAATTGGCTTTTGATGACGAGCATCATCCTACAAACGCTAGTTTGCCAACAGATTTGTCCATTACAAGAAATGTCTTTATGATGTGGGTTTCGGTAATTGTTCTGTTGCTTGTTTTTATTTCCACAGCTAGAGTTTACAAAAAATCAGACCATAAAATCCCAACGGGAATTGCTGGTTTCATGGAGCCTTTAATTGTTTTTGTTCGTGATGAGATAGCAAAACCAATGATAGGAGACCACAAATACAAAAAATACATGCCGTATTTATTGACCATATTTTTCTTTATATGGATCAATAATATTTTTGGGTTGATTCCAATTATTAATGGAGCAAACGTAAGTGGTAACATTGCCTTTACTTTAACCTTGGCAGTATTTACCTTCTTGGTAACCACTTTTAGTGGGAACAAAAATTATTGGAAACATATTTTCTGGATGCCAGGCGTTCCTGTGCCTATGAAAATTTTCTTAATGCCTATAGAAATTGTAGGGATGTTTGTAAAACCAATCTCGTTAATGATTCGTTTGTTTGCAAACATCACAGCAGGACATATTATTATTTTAGCTTTAATGTCCTTAATATTTATTTTCGAGACCATTGCAGTAGCACCTGTTTCAGTAGCGTTCTCATTATTTATTGGATTGATAGAAATTGTAGTAACTGCAATTCAAGCATATATATTTACAGTGTTGTCTGCCTTGTATATTGGTATGGCAACTGAAGAAGCACATCATTAATTAATTTAAATTTTATAACTATGACTATTACAGGAATCGCAGCAATCGGAGCTGGTTTAGCAGCAATTGGAGCTGGAATGGGAATTGGAAGAATCGGTGGTTCTGCTATGGATGCCATGGCACGTCAACCGGAAATCCAAGGAAAAATCCAAACTTCAGCGCTTATTTTAGCCGCTTTCGTAGAAGCAGTAGCACTATTTGGTGTTGTTGCTGCATTAATCGTTTAATTATGATTACAAAGTACAGAGGTAACGGTTGGTTGCCTCTGTATTTTAATTAAAGTTCAAGAAAACCTTTCGATGTAAAACCTAAGGTTTCAACATAGGAAATAATTTTAAATTTGAGGCAAGCCTCATACAATTAGCCCACTTGTGGGATTATAAAACTAAATAAATTAAGAAATGGATTTAATTACACCAGGTTTAGGACTTGTATTTTGGACAGTAATTACATTTTTGTTTTTGCTTATTATCTTAAAAAAGTTTGCTTGGAAGCCTATTCTTGGAGCTGTAAGCGATAGAGAAGAAGGTATTAAAAAAGCATTGGCATCTGCAGAAAATGCTCGTAAAGAGATGGAAAACCTACATGCAGATAATGAGCGTATCTTAAAAGAGGCTAGAGCAGAACGCGAAGCGTTACTTAAAGAAGCGCGCGATATTAAAATTAAAATGATTGATGATGCCAAAGGTGAAGCCCAAGCTCAAGCAGATAAAATTATAGAACAAGCACAAGCTGCTATAGAAAGCGAAAAGAAAGCTGCCATGGCAGAACTTAAAAAACACGTTGCAGACTTATCAATTGATATAGCTGAAAAAGTAGTACGTGCAGAATTATCCAACAAAGACAAACAATTGGAATTGGTAGAGTCTATGTTAGGTGAAGCAAAATTAAATTAAATTATAATGGCAGGAGCAAGAGCAGCAATACGTTACGCAAAGGCAGTTTTAAGTTTAGCATCAGATAAAAATACAACAGAGGTTGTAAATAACGATATGAAGCTAATAGCTAAAACTATTGCAGAAAGTTCAGACTTAAACAGCATGCTTCAAAGTCCTGTTGTGAGTTCTTCAGTTAAAAAAGCAGTGTTATTGGATGTTTTTAAAAACGCCAATGAGATAACCAGAAACTTAATTGATACATTAATCACAAACAAAAGATTGCCACTTTTAGAACAGGTTGCTTTAAAATACAACCTTTTGTATGATGAATTAACTGGAACTCAAACAGCTCAAGTTACTACAGCCGTTCCTTTAACAGACGCTTTAAGAACAAAGGTGTTGGCAAAAGTAAAAGAGCTTACAGGTAAAGATGTTGAAATTAAAAGCACGATAGACGAAAGCATTTTAGGAGGTTTTATTCTTCGTGTTGGAGACATACAATACAACGCAAGTATTGCAAACAAATTAAATAAGTTAAAAAGAGAATTTACATTAAATTAAAAAACGTGGAAATAGGCGTCTAACGTCTAGTATCTAACGTCTAATATCTAAATAAAAATGGCAGAAGTAAAACCAGCTGAAATATCAGCAATCTTAAAACAACAACTTTCAGGTTTTGAAGCAGGTGCAACTTTAGATGAGGTTGGAACTGTATTAACTGTAGGAGATGGTATTGTACGTGCTTACGGATTAGCTAATGCACAATATGGTGAGTTAGTAGAATTTGAAGGTGGTGCAGAAGGTATTGTACTTAACCTAGAAGAAGACAACGTAGGTATTGTACTATTAGGAACTTCAATTGGAGTTAAAGAAGGATCTACTGTAAAACGTACTTCACGTATCGCCTCTGTAAAAGTAGGAGAAGGCATTGTTGGACGTGTGGTTGATACTTTGGGTAACCCAATTGATGGAAAAGGACCAATCTCTGGAGACACTTTTGAAATGCCTTTAGAGCGTAAAGCGCCTGGTGTTATCTTTAGAGAGCCAGTAACAGAGCCATTACAAACAGGAATTAAAGCTATTGATGCCATGATTCCAGTTGGTAGAGGACAACGTGAGTTGGTAATTGGTGATAGACAGACTGGTAAAACTACTGTTTGTATTGACGCTATCTTAAATCAAAAAGAATTTTATGATGCAGGAAACCCTGTATATTGTATATATGTAGCTGTTGGTCAAAAAGCTTCCACTGTGGCAAATATTGCTAAAACCTTAGAAGAAAAAGGTGCTTTGGCTTATACAACCATAGTTGCCGCAAATGCATCAGATCCTGCTGCAATGCAAGTATATGCACCTATGACGGGAGCATCAATTGGAGAATATTTTAGAGATACTGGAAGACCAGCTTTAATTGTGTTTGATGATTTATCAAAACAAGCTGTTGCTTACCGTGAGGTATCTTTATTATTACGTCGTCCACCAGGACGTGAGGCATATCCTGGAGACGTTTTCTACTTACACTCTAGGTTATTGGAGCGCTCTGCAAAAATCATCAATAACGATGAAATTGCTAAAGAAATGAACGATTTACCAGAAACCTTAAAACCAATGGTTAAAGGTGGTGGTTCTTTAACAGCTTTACCAATTATTGAAACACAAGCAGGAGACGTTTCAGCATATATCCCAACCAACGTAATTTCCATTACAGATGGACAGATTTTCTTGGATGGAGATTTATTCAACTCAGGTGTACGTCCAGCAATTAACGTAGGTATCTCTGTATCCCGTGTTGGTGGTAATGCACAAATTAAATCCATGAAAAAAGTATCTGGTACCTTAAAACTGGATCAAGCACAGTTCCGTGAATTAGAAGCATTCGCGAAATTTGGATCAGATTTGGATGCTGTAACCTTAAACGTTATCAACAAAGGAAAACGTAACGTGGAAATATTAAAACAAGCACAAAACGATCCTTTTAAAGTGGAAGACCAAGTTGCAATTATCTATGCAGGTTCTAAAAACTTATTAAAAGATGTCCCTGTTGAAAAGGTAAAAGAGTTTGAAAGAGATTATTTAGAGTTCTTAAAAGCGAAACATGCAGATGTTTTGGCTACTTTAAAAGCTGGTAAATTAACTGATGAAGTTACAGATACATTAATGGCTGTAGCAAAAGACTTATCAGGAAAATATAAAAGCTAATTCCGAATTTAGGATTAAGAATTCAGAATTATGAGTTTTAAGGAAAGTGGCAATGCCATAGTAGATAAAAGTTTTTATTTTGCTTGTGATATTGTTATTTATGCTGAAGAACTTAAACAAAAGCGCTTTTTTGAAATAGCAAATCAATTACTAAAATCTGGCACTAGTGTTGGTGCCAATGTGAGAGAATCTCAAAGAGGCGTTAGTACAAAAGATTTTAAAAATAAATTAGGAATTGCTCTTAAAGAAGCTGATGAAACTTCGTTTTGGTTGGATGTAATTGAAGAAACTAAAATTTATGAAGTTCCACAAAAGTTAAGAGAAGATTGTGAAGTGCTTATTAGACTTTTGGTATCAATTATTAAGAATTCATAATTCATAATTCATAATTCATAATTTGAAAAATGGCAAATCTAAAAGAAATACGTAACAGAATATCATCGGTATCTTCAACCATGCAGATTACCAGTGCCATGAAAATGGTATCGGCTGCAAAGTTAAAGAAAGCTCAAGATGCTATTACAGCAATGCGTCCTTATGCAGATAAGTTAACGGAACTTTTACAAAGTTTAAGTGCTACTTTAGATGCAGATTCTGGAAGTAAATTTTCAGATCAAAGAGAAGTTAAAAATGTCCTTATTGTTGCTATTACTTCCAATAGAGGTTTGTGTGGTGCTTTTAACTCCAACATCATTAAAGAAGTCAATAAACTATCTAAAGTTACTTATGCCAATAAAGAGGTGTCTTATCTAGCAATTGGAAAAAAAGCAAACGATGCTTTTAAAAAAACCAATAAAGTAATTGCCAATAAAAGTGCTATTTTTGATGATTTGACATTTGACAATGTAGCTGATATTGCGCAAATGCTTATGGATAAGTTTGTTGCTGGCGATTTTGATAAAATTGTAATTGTTTACAATAAGTTTAAAAATGCCGCAACCCAAGAAGTGATGACAGAACAATTTTTACCAATTGTTCCAGTGGAAAAAGATGCAAATGTAAACTTGGATTATATTTTTGAACCATCAAAAATTGAAATCGTAGAACAGTTAATCCCTAAATCCTTAAAAACTCAGTTATATAAAGGCGTAAGAGATTCTTTTGCTTCAGAACATGGTGCTCGTATGACAGCCATGCACAAAGCAACAGACAATGCAACCGAGTTAAGGGATCAGTTAAAGTTAACTTATAACAAAGCTCGTCAAGCAGCTATTACCAACGAAATCCTTGAGATTGTTGGTGGTGCCGAAGCATTGAACAACTAGTATATTTTAAAATCTTGTCCTGAGCACCTGTAATCAGAACAGGTAAGCAATAAAAGGATTATAATAAAAAAAACCTCACCTTATAAGTGAGGTTTTTTTATGGAACAGAATTTGATTTAGTATCTTTATAAAAAGAAACAAAAGCAATGACAGCATCAAAGCAGTTTATGGGACTAATTTCAATTGTGTTCATCTTCATCAGTTTTTCACACTGTTCCAGTGCCCAAAAACTTCAGAAAAAACCTTCATTTAACCTGGGAGAGGTAAGTTTTCAAAAATGGATTGCTGGTGTTCAAGGAGGAGGCTCGGGTTATCATATGTTGATTCACGTCACTTCCAATAAAAACAACGTGACTTTCGATTCTATATATTTTAGAGGTTATAAAGCTAAAATCGAGATAGGCAAAATAGCTTATACAGCACAAATTAAAACGGAAATCAATCTAAGGGAAGACCTTATCATGAGCCATGAAGGTCCAGATGAATTTGGAAACAAAACACCCTTAAAAGATCCCGATTTCCCTTTTAAATTGGAACTTGATGAATGTGTTATAAGTTACATTGAAAACCATACAACCAAATACTATAAAGTAGAAAACCTTGTAGAAAAACCTAAGGAAGAGTATCCTTCTGCACCTCCAAAACAGCCTTAATTTAATTCGTTGTATAGCGTTCAATAAAACTGTATATTTAGCAGCATAAAAACGACCTCTTGAGTACTTTAAAATCCCTATTCAAACAAACTTTTATTTATGGCTTAGCAACTGTGCTGCCAAGAATGTTAAGTTTTTTATTGGTGCGTTTACATACCGATGAAAGTGTTTTAAAGTCGGTTGCAGATTATGGAGATGTCTCTTTGATCTATTCTTATTTTGTACTGTTTAATGTGATTTTGGCTTATGGTATGGAAACAGCCTTTTTTAGGTTTTTTCATAAAGAAGACAACAAAGCTAAAGTTGTTGGAACCTCTTCCATTTCTTTAATTGTTTCTTCAGTTCTATTCTTTGTACTTGCTTTAGCTTTTCAAAATCAAATAGCGAATGTCATTGATATAAAAGCCGAATATATTAATCTGGTGATTTGGATTTTATTATTGGATGCCTTGGTAATTATTCCTTTTGCCTGGTTAAGAGCCAATGGAAAACCAATAAAATACGCCTTTATTAAAATTTTAAATGTAGCCATCAATCTAGGGTTAAACCTTTTTTTACTGTTGTGGTTAAAGGATTTGGCCACAGAATCTTCATTATTGGCAAGTATTTACAGACCTAATTTTGAAATCAACTATATATTTATAGCCAATTTGGTGGCAAGTGCTGTAACGTTGTTGATTATGCTGCCATTTTATTTTAAAATCACCTATACCTTCAATACAAACCTTTGGAAACAGATGATACGTTATGCCTTTCCAGTGCTAATTGCTGGTGTGGCCTTTTCCATAAACGAAACGTTCGATAGAATCCTACTAGACAAACTCTTGCCGGAAAACATAGCAAAAACCGAAATAGGTATGTATTCTGCATGTTATAAATTGGGCATGTTCATGACACTCTTTGTTACTGCGTATAAGCTGGGTGTGGAACCTTTCTTTTTTAGCCATGCAAATACTGAAAACCCTAAAAAAAACTATGCTAGGATCCTGGAATACTTTGTTATTTTTGGTTCGGTTATTTTGTTGGGTGTGGTGGTTTTTGCCGATGTTTTAAAAGTGATTCTTATTGGAGACGAAGCCTATTGGCAAGCCATGCTTATTGTACCAATAATTTTATTGGCCAACCTGTGTTTGGGGATTTATCATAATTTATCTGTTTGGTACAAAATAACAGACAGAACCAAATTTGGCGCTTATATTTCAGTGTTTGGGGCATTTTTAACACTGCTGTTGAATATTTGGTTAATCCCAAAAATAAGTTATGTAGGCTCTGCCTTGGCAACATTGGCAGCATATGCTTCCATGATGATGATATCTTATTATTTCGGAAAAAAATACTATCCCATTCCTTATAACCTAAAAAAGATTTCAGTGTATTTATTGTTGTCCATAGGTCTTTCTGCCATAACTTTTTACGGATTTAGAGGGAATTATGTTGTTGGAATTTCAGCATTAATTGTATTTTTAGGTCTTGTTTTTCAGCTTGAAAAAAACGATTTAAGAAAACTTTTAAAACAATCATAATGTAAGTACCTTTTAAAATAAGGTCTTTTTATGATTTTAATGATAAACCTACAGTACCAAAGGATTAAAAAAAATACATTTTTATGAACATAAAAATCATCAACAAATCCAATCATGCCTTACCACATTATGAAACCATAGCGTCTGCAGGTATGGATTTAAGAGCAAACATAACAGAACCTATAACCCTAAAACCTTTAGAAAGGACTGTTGTTAAAACGGGATTGTTTATAGAACTACCAGTTGGTATAGAAGCCCAAGTGCGTCCTAGAAGTGGCTTGGCTGCAAAAAAGGGGGTTACCGTTTTAAATGCTCCTGGAACAGTGGATGCAGATTATAGAGGAGAGATTGGTGTGATTCTTGTGAACCTTTCAAACGAAGATTTTACCATTGAAAATGGCGAACGTATAGCACAATTGGTAATTGCAAAACACGAACGCGCTGAATGGATGCAAGTGGAAACCCTTTCTGAAACCTCAAGAGGTGAAGGTGGTTTTGGAAGTACAGGAACCAAATAAAATGCTTGTCAAATAAATGTCCTTTAAGACTAAAAAACCTTGAAGGGATATAACAAATAATAAAAAACAGATTTCCGTCTCCAAGGAAATGAAAAAATTACTTTTTTAATGAAAATAATAGTACCCATGGCAGGGCGAGGTTCTCGTCTTCGTCCACATAGTTTAACAGTTCCAAAACCATTGATTCCAGTGGCAGGACAACCCATTGTTCACAGATTGGTAAAAGATATTGTAAAGGTGTTAAACCAACCTATAGAAGAAATTGCCTTCGTTCTAGGCGATCCAGCTTGGTTTGGAGACGATGTGGTTTCCAGCCTACAGGATTTAGCAAAAAGCTTAAATGCCAAAGCCAGTATTTATCGTCAAGACCAACCCTTGGGGACAGGGCACGCCATTATGTGTGCTAAGCCCTCACTGTCTGGACCAGCTGTTATTGCCTATGCTGATACCTTGATTAGGGCCAATTTTGATTTGGATACAGAAGCAGATGCCGTTATTTGGACCAAACAAGTTGATAAACCAGAAGCTTTTGGCGTGGTTAAATTAAACGATAAGAATGAAATTATAGAATTGGTTGAAAAACCTAAAACCTTTGTGAGCGATTTGGCAGTAATTGGTATTTATTACTTTAAAGATGTGGCTGTGCTTAAAAATGAATTACAAAAGGTCTTGGACAATAATATTAAAAATGGAGGCGAATATCAGATAAACGATGGTATTAAAGGCATGATGGCAAACGGAAACGTTTTTAAAACAGGAACGGTTGATGAATGGATGGATTGTGGCAATAAACCAGTTACCATTGAAACCAATGCCAGAATGTTGGGATTTTTACATGCAGACGGTAACGAGAATCTTATAGCAGCAACTGTTACCAATAACAATTCAACTATTATAGAGCCTTGTTTTATTGGCGAACATGTTGTTTTAAACAATGCCACCATTGGACCTTATGTTTCCATTGGCAATAATTGTAAGATAGAGGCTTCAACCGTTAAAAATAGCTTAATACAAGCCCATACTACTATTAAAAACGCTAATTTAGACGACGCCATGATTGGAAACCATGTAAGTTACGATGGTCATTTTACAAAAATCAGTATTGGCGATTATTCAGTTTTGGAATAACTATTAAATTGTCATGCTGAGCTAGCTTGCACAGAGCAAATTTGAAGTAAAGCATCTCTTATAATATGAAACAAAAAATCTACATCCTCATCTTTTTCTTCGGAATGATTTTCTTTCCACAGATAAACCATGCGCAAGTGGATTTTAACAAAACTCCAGACGACGATTTAGGAAATGTAGAAGACAAAACCCAAGAATTGTTTTTTGAAGCCTTAAAACAGAAAGCCATTGAAAATTACGATCGCGCTGTTACTGCCCTTTTACAATGTATAGAAATAGATAAATCACAATCGGTTTTTTATTACGAACTAGGCAAAAACTACAACCTATTGAAAAACTTTGGCGAAGCCGAAGATGCTTTAAAAAAAGCCATTAAAGAACAACCGGACAACGAATGGTACCTGGATGAGCTTTACGATGTTTATGCGCAACAAAACGATTATGATAAAGCCATTAAAACCGTAAAACAACTGGTAAAATACCATCCAGATTACAAGGAAGATTTGGCCATGTTGTATTTTAAAAACAAAGATTACAACGATGCTTTGAAAATTTTAGACGAATTGGACAAAGAACAAGGTATCACACCTTCAAGGGATTTAATGCGTAATCAAATTTATGCTGCTACAGGACGTAAAAAAGACCAAATAGAAAATTTGGAAGAACGTGTAGAAAACCATCCAGATGAAGAGTCCAACTATTTGGCGCTGATTTATAGATATAGTGAAAACAACGACAAGGAAAAAGCATTTGAAACAGCAAAAAAACTCTTGGAAATAAAACCAAATTCCCAGTTGGTACATTTGGCATTGTATAAGTTTTATTTAGAAGAAAACGACCCAGAAAAAGCCATTGCATCCATGAAAATTGTGCTTCAAAGCACACAAATAAATCCAGATGCTAAAATCATGGTTTTATCGGATTTTGTAAAATTTGTTGGTCAAAATCCCGAGTACGAGCAGGACCTGGTTGAAGCCACTAGCTTTGCCCTGGAAGATACCAACGAAAAAAGTCAAATAGAATTGGCACAATACTATTTAACCAAAGGAGACAAAGCCAAGGCCTTAACGCATTTTAACGAAGCCTTAAAAATGGATGCCGACAATTTTACCGTTTTAAAAAATGTACTGCTTTTGGATATTGATTTAGGGCATTACCAAGAGGCTGCCAGTAAAAGTAAAACAGCTTTATTGAAATTTCCTTCGCAACCTTTATTGTATTTGGTAAATGGCGTGGCTTTAAACAAATTAAATCGTGCAGAAGAAGCTATTGAATCTCTTGAAACAGGGTTGGATTACATTATAGACGACCCCAAAATGGAAGCCGATTTTTACAAACAGCTTGGTTTGTCACACACCTCATTAAACAATACAGTAAAAGCAAAAACGTTTAGTGATAAAGCAAAACAATTAGAATCCACAAATTAATGACCAAAGCCTTGTTAAAAAAATTTATTCTTATTGGATGTTTGTTACTTGTTTTTTTTGGATGTAAATCCACTAAAAAGGTTTCAGATGGATCTGTAAATTTAAAATTATCTTCAAAAGAAGTCATCAAGGAAAACTCTAAAACAGTCCCAGATTTTAAAACACTTCAGGCCAAAGTTAGAATTTCCTATTCGCAAGGAAACGATTCGCAAACACATACGGTTTCTTTTAGAATGCTGAAAGACCAAATTATTTGGATCAGTTCGTCGTTCAATATCATTCGGGTAAAAATAACTCCGGAAAAAGTAAGTTATTACAACAAGTTGGACAACACGTATTTTGATGGCGATTTTAAATTTTTAAGCGAGCTTCTTGGTACAGAACTGGACTTTCAAAAAGTGCAGAATTTATTGCTGGGAATCCCTTTGTATCCTTTAAACAAAACAGATTATAACATGTCTGTTAACAATAACAAATACCTGTTTCAACCTAAAGAACCAGTGGCACTCTTCGAGTTGTTTTACATAGTCAATCCATCGCATTTTAAAATAGACTCACAACAATTGGCGCAAACGCTAGAATCGAGATTCCTTCAAATAGATTATTTGAATTTTCAGGAAGTTGCTAAGGAAACCTTGCCGGAAAACATGAAGATAATTGCCTTGGAAAAGGAACAAGAAACTGTTATAGAAATGGCGTTCAAATCTGTATCTTTGAACCAAGATTTAAGATATCCTTTTAGCATACCTTCAGGATTCAAAGAAATAGTCTTAAAGTAATGAGGTACAAAAGCATTTATAAATTCGTATTTCTACTGGTTTTTACCTTAAGTAGCATAGCAAGTTTTTCTCAAAGTAAAAAGCAACAAGAGCTAGAAGAACGTCGCCAGGAACTTAGAAGGGAAATCAAACAAATAAACGATTTGCTTTTTAAGAACCAATCCCAGAAAAAGTCGCAAACCTCCCTTATAGAAGATTTAAGTTATAAGGTAAGTGTGCGTCAAAACTTAATTAAAATCACCAACCAACAAGCCAATTTGTTGACCAGGGAAATAAACGCCAACCAAAAGAAAATTACCGAGTTGCGGGACGAGTTGAAAATCTTAAAGGACAACTATGCCAAAATGATTGTCACCTCCTACAAGAGCAAGAGTGAGCAAAGCAGGATTATGTTTTTGCTATCTTCCAGTAATTTCCAGCAAGCCTATAAACGGGTTCAGTATATTAACCAATATGCCGAATATCAAAAAGAACAAGGAGAAGCCATTAAAATTAAAACGGCCCAATTACAAGATACCAACAAAGACCTGTTAAGACAAAAAGCAGATAAGCAAAAGCTTATTGATGAAAACAGAGTGGCACAAAGGGAACTGGAAGCCGAATTGAAGCAGCAGCAAAGCTTAATGGCTTCCATTAATAAAAATTTAAATAATTACACCTCTCAAATTAGGGAAAAACAACGTGAAGCCGATAAAATTGACAGAGAGATTGAAAAAATTATTCGCGAGGCCATTGCCAGTTCCAATAAAAGTGCTGGAAAAGCCACGACAGCTTCCAGTGGTTTTGCCTTAACGCCAGAAGACAAGATCCTTGCTGATAATTTTGTGTCCAGTAAAGGAAAATTGCCGTGGCCAGTAGAAAAAGGTGTGGTAAAATTACGTTATGGAAAACAACCACATCCTGTGGTAAAAACCGTGATGATACAGAGTAATGGTGTGCGTATTGCTACAGAAGAACACGCGCCAATTCGTGCTGTTTTTAATGGAAAAGTACTGGCAGTTCAAGCTATAAAACACGGAAACCTATCTGTTTTAATACAACATGGTAACTATGTAACAGTTTATAAAAACCTATCGAAAGTGTATGTTAAAAAAGGCGATAACGTTACTACCAAACAAGAAATTGGACAGGTTTTCACCAACCCTTCCAATAAAGAAACCATTTTAAGCTTTAGCATTTTTAAGGAAAGCACCACTCAAAATCCAGCAGATTGGATTTACAAGATGTGATAACATTTTGAAATCTTTTTGTTGGGATTTACAAGATGTAATCTTGAAAATTTTATCATGGATCTATAATATGTAATTTGTCATTCTGAGCGGCATAATATGAAGCGAAGAATCTCTATGTCAACCCAAACTCCTGCCTGTCTGGAGACAGGTGTGTCAGGATCTTATAAGGAAAAGGTCATGTTATTGACTTCGTCGAATCTTCGATTTCTGAGCAACACGAAAAATCTCTATTTTATTTTTTGTCATTTTGAACGTAGTGAGGAATTTGAAGCTTCAGCGAAACTGATCTCTTAATTAAAATAGATAAAGATTTAAGGTTGGAGATTCTTCGGTCGTTCCTCCCTCAGAATGACAACCAGTCCCTTAAAAACCCACCCAATTACGGAAAAACCGTAACCATTTAACAACTTTTCGATAAACTGCATAAATTTCTCACAAAATCTTGTGGGAATCATTTTTTTTTTTTTTTTTAGGTTAGCCCAGTTAAAAACAACGGCATCAAGTTGGAAGTCTTTATAAAATTGTTTGCAACACCATCTAGATACAAACTGGCGTCAGTTTTTTTAAATATGTTGGCATTTAAAACTTCAAGGCTTTAATTAAAAGCCAATCATTAAGTTTAACCAACCTATCATGTAAAAAACTGTATACAGGTTTAAAATTTTAGAAATTATGAGATATTTTAAAAATTATCTTTAATTTGAAACCAAAATCATGAAAAAAAGCAAATTATTTAGCGGTCTGTTAGCCCTATTTATTAGCGCGTCTTTAATGCTTTTATCCTGTAATGAAAATGATTTAAGCGACCAATCCTTTTCAGATTCTAATGTGAGCAATGCTTCTTTAAGTCAAAAAGGTACTACCACAATTGAAATTGATAAAGATGTTGCCAAGACCGTGGCCCTTACCTTTTTTAGCAGGAGTTATGATGTTGACATTGAGAGTATTTCCATAGACTCCGAAAAAACCATAAAGGATTTTGATGGTAAAATTGCAATTTATTCATTCAATATTAACCCCTCTGGATTTGTACTTGTGTCATCCAACTTGAGGAACGTACCCATCGTAGCACATTCAAACAAAGGAACTTTTGAATTTAATGAAACTTCTCCCGATGGACTAAAAAGCTGGATTGCCGAGAACATTATTTTTAATGATCTTTTGGAAGGTCTCGATAAGTCTGTTGAGGAAATAGATTATCAATGGTATTACCTATCAGAAGGCAGATTTCCATATCCTGGTGATTTAGAAGGAAACGGAGGCAGTCCAAACTATACTGTAAGATATAGTCATACAGAAAATCAACAGATTGGCCCATTGATGCAAACAACTTGGAGGCAAGGGTATCCATATAGTTATTATACACCAAATAATGCGCCAACGGGTTGTGTTGCTGTTGCCATGGCTCAAATAATGAGATATCACGAATGGCCAAATACTTTTAATTGGCCAATAATGCCTAATTATTCTTATTATAGTAGTACGAGTACTGGAGCTTTAGAAGTAGCTTCATTAATGTCTGATATTGGGGTTAAAGTAAATATGCAATATTCAGAATTTGAATCTGAAGCTTATTCAACTGATGCAAGAGATGCTTTAGTTAATAACTATGGTTATTCTTCATCAGCGAATTATTCTGCTTATAATTTTAGTACTGTAAAACAAGAAATAAAAATGTACAATCGTCCTGTTTATATGGATGGCTATCATGCTTATGATACCGAAACAACTGGTTGGTGGTTCTGGGAAGATACAGATATAACTTATACAATTGGCCATGCTTGGGTTAGTGATGGTTACAAACAACAGTATGATGTATATATCCACAACGAAGGGACTCAGTATGAATATACCTCTCAAGAAAATCGTTATGAATGGTTGCATATGAATTGGGGTTGGGGTCCAAATTATGGAGGTAACGGATGGTTTTATCAAAATTTAATAAATAATAATGGAACAACAATTACAGTTGATGAAAATGAAGTAAACCCAAATTTTCAATACAATAGAAAATGTATCTACAGTATAAAAAAATAACCTTAAATACACAATATTATGAAAAATCCAATAGTCTTATTTCTGTTAGGAATAATAATTATATCATGTAATTCAGATGATGAAAACAATAATACTCCAAGTTATTATAATCTAGAAACTAGTGTCGAATTCAAAGTGTCATCACCTGCTGGAGTTGATTTATTGAACCCCAATAACGCTAACGCTTATTTAGCAGAGAATATTAAAATTTATTATTTAAGAAATGGTGAAATTGAAGAAATATATAATCCAAATATGGATGCACCTCGCAATTTTTCTATCATTTCGCCTGAAGACACTGGAGAAGATTTTTACGGCATAGCTATTGGCCTAAATAGCTCTCAGCTTGAAAATGCCATTACTTATATAGAGTGGAGCGAAACAGATACAGATACTATTAGGGCTAATTTTCAGTCAGGCGATAATTTTACAATCTTAACCAAAGCTTGGTATAATGACGTTCTAATTTTTGATGAAGACATTATTCCTGAAACATTGCCTGAAATCATAAAAAACTAAAGCTAAATATGTAAAAAAATAGCAGTTAAGTGCCAAGCCAAGTGTTTGGGTCTTTTCTGCTATATCCTTATTGTTTTTAAATCCGTATTTTATTAAACAAACAACGCCTTCAACTCAGTCGCCTCAGCAGGTTTCATTTTCCCGGCAAGTACCAAACTTAATTGCTTGCGTCTTAAAGCACCATTATAACGTTCTTTTTCCAAGTCGGTTTCAGGAGTCAGTTCTGGCACTTCCACAGGTCGTCCTGTTTCATCCACAGCAACAAAGGTATAAATAGCTTCGTTGGCTTTGGTTTTCTGTCCAGATTCCCTGTCTTCTATCCACACATCCAAATATATTTCCATGGAACTTCTAAAAGCACGCGATACTTTAGCTTCAACCGTAACAACAGAGCCTACAGGAACAGCACGATTAAATTCCACATGGTTTACAGAAGCTGTTACCACAATACGTCTGCTATGTCTTCTGGCAGCAATACTGGCTGCACGATCCATTCTGGCAAGTAATTCGCCACCAAATAAATTATTTAAAGGGTTGGTTTCACTTGGCAGCACTAAGTCTGTCATGATGGTTCTGGATTGCTCTGGCGTTTTTATAGACATGGTTTGACATTTTTTGAATAGAAATGCAAAGGTAAGTCCATTTTAAATTTTAGACTTATGAAATGTGAAATTTTTGTTATTCAGAGCGAAATGAAGAATCTGATAAAATTTATTATTTTTATTAAATGAGGACATTAGGACCACATAATTACTATGTTTACATAGTAACAAATTTAAATAAGACCGTTTTATATACTGGTATTACAAATAATTTGAAGTAGGGATTATATTTCCATATTAATCCATTACCTTTTTCAAAGGCTTTTACAACAAAATATAAATGCTATCATTTAATATATTATGATCATTTTTTTAATGTTGAAGTTGCAATAAAAAGAGAAAAGCAAATAAAAGGATAGCGTAGATTAAAAAAAGACAATTTAATTTCAGGATTTAATCCTGAATGGGGAGTTTTTGAATGATAAAGTTTAGATTCTTCGGTCGTTCCTCCCTCAGAATGACAAAGGAAACTTAATCCAATTCCTTAACTAACAACCAAGCAGCAGGATTATGGTTGCGCTTCACCTCTCTCAAAGCCTTTAAAGCTTCCAAACGGTCTTCGTAGCTGGCATACACCACCTCGTGTAAACCATATTTGTTCTGGCCAATTTTTCTGGCATCATAGCCTAAAGCTTTTAGTTCTTCCAATTTTTTGTCGCTGTTTTCTTCCACTCTAAAGGCTCCAGCAATAATATGGTAATTTCCAGTTTGTTTTTTTACGTTTAAGGTTACGGCAGGAAGTGGGTTTTCAATCACAAACGTGGCTTCTTGGATTTTGCTCTCCAATTGTTGGTTGGCTTCTTCCTGAGCTATTTGGTTTTGCGTGTTAATATTGTTCACATAGTAATTGGAAGCTACAAAACCACCTAAAGTAAGTGCTACAACTGCTACAGCAGCATATTTTAAATAACTTCTGGACTTGCGTTTTTCAGGTGTTACTGCAATAGGAACCACTTTTTCAATCTCTTGAACGGCTTCTTTGTAAACTTCCCTGTTTACAGAAGGTGATACAAATTGCGATAAACCAAACGCATCGGTTAAATAGTTTAAATGGTATGAAGGTTCAAAAATAATTTTCCCTTCATTGTTAAGCGTCAGGTCGCCAATATTTTCAAAAGAAATGGTTTCCCCTTGCGTTAAATAAGATTTTAAGGACTTGACACGCTTTTCAATTTTTTTCGAAGCTTCTTCAAAAGGAATCTTTTCCACATCAGCAATATAATGGGTTAAAATACCATCGTTTGCCTGAATTTGCTCATTGAACGAAAGTTTCTTTTTTGGAGGATAAAAGGCATTGGTCGATTCGTGAATGGTAGCCGAAACCCGTTGTGTTAAAAATGCTCCAAACTCAGGAACCGTAACACATTCATATCTATATAGTAAGTCGCTTATGTAAGATTCTAATTGCATAAAAACAAAGTTAGCAAAATTTAAAAGCGAACAAAAATTCGACCTAACTATTTATTAACATGATAAAAATTCTTTACTTGTAGTCTCATAATCAAAAAACTAAGATGGACCAAAACAGGTTGCTACATATTTTAGCCTTGCAGCACATTCCAAATATTGGCGATATTACTGCTAAAAAGCTGATATCGCATTGTGGTTCTGTGGAAGCTGTTTTTAATGAAAAAAAACAAAACTTACTTAAAATTGATGGCATTGGGAGTTTGGTGATTAAGGATTTGTTTAACAAGCAACATTTTCTGGCAGCCGAAGAAGAGTTAAAATACATTCAGGAGAATAATATCAAGACCTTATATTTTGCTGATGCAGATTATCCTGAAAAACTAAAGCACTGCATTGATAGCCCAATTTTACTTTTTCAGGCTGGGAACATCAATTTAAAGAAACAACGCATCATCAGTGTGGTTGGCACCAGAAAAATAACAACCTACGGCATAGCTTTTTGCAATAAATTAATTGAGGAATTAGCTGTTTTTAATCCGGTTATTGTATCTGGATTTGCTTATGGTACAGATATTACAGCTCAAAAAGCAGCCGTTAACAACCATCTGCAAACCATAGGCTGTTTGGCTCATGGCTTGAACCAGATTTACCCCAAAACACATAAAAAATATGTGGCTGAGATTGAAAAACATGGTGGTTTTTTTACTGATTTTTGGAGCAGTGATCCGTTTGATAGAAACAATTTTTTAAAACGAAATCGGGTGATTGCTGGTTTAAGCGAAGCTACCATTGTGATAGAATCTGCTGAAAGAGGTGGTAGCTTGGTCACTGCCGATATTGCAAATTCCTATAACAGAGATGTGTTTGCTGTTCCTGGTAGAGTAACAGACAGCCAAAGTTTGGGATGCAACAATCTCATAAAATTCCAAAAAGCACATGTTCTGTCCCATCCGTTGGACATTCCATATATGTTGAATTGGGAGTTGGAAGAGGAAAAAAAAGCACCTGTACAAAAACAACTTTTTGTGGAACTAAACGATGAAGAAAAGGTGGTTTACAACTATTTAAAGGAAAACGAAAAACAACTCTTGGATGTTATAGCACTGGAATGCCAAATGCCCATTTTTAAAATTGCCAGTATCTTATTGAATTTGGAATTAAAAGGTGTGGTGAGGCCCTTGCCTGGAAAGTTGTTTGAAGTTATCTAAATATCCTGAGAGTTTTTTTGAAGCCATGCAGGTTAAAAATTTATTTTAAGAATCCAGATATCCTGAAAATAATCCAGTTTTGAAAGCTCTTTTTGTTTTTGATAAATAGCACTTGCATCTTCGTCTGTATCTAAATAAATATAGTTCCAGTT
This sequence comes from uncultured Xanthomarina sp., assembly GCF_963971605.1. Classification (NCBI taxonomy): domain Bacteria; kingdom Pseudomonadati; phylum Bacteroidota; class Flavobacteriia; order Flavobacteriales; family Flavobacteriaceae; genus Xanthomarina; species uncultured Xanthomarina sp. The sequence goes on along the minus strand of NZ_CAXATZ010000001.1, from coordinate 60,016 downwards.
GTTTTTGGGATTGATGTAAGATTTTGGCGTATGACCTTTTGCTTCCAGCGTTTTCATCCAATTTTCAGCATTCTCCTTAACCGAAAACACATTGGTTACCAAATAATAACCTTTTTCTAAATTAGGAATATGAATGGATTTTAAACTTTCAATGCGTTCCAAGCCACTTTTTTTCCTTGGTTTAGGTGTGGATATTTGTTTTGTTTCAACACCTTTTGTAAGGTCTTGTTCCGGTTTTGGTTCTTTGTTTGTTGCTTTTTCTTTGTCAATTTCATCCTCAACCACTTCAGTTGGTTCTTCATTTTCAAAAACAACTAAAGTCTCTGTGTTGCTTTTCCCTTCCAAATAAATGGGACTGATTTCGGTTTCAAAAGCAACAAAAAATAAATAAAAACCATCGGCTTTGGTTTTGAACCTGATGGTAGCTTCAGAAGAGTTATTGGAAAGAATGCTATTGTTCTTATTGGGGATTTCCATTTTTAACACATCAAAACCCAAGGTGTTAGAGCTATTGGGATTTCGGTCAAGGAAAGGCTCGTCTTCTAGGGTAATTTTGCTGTTAAAAAAGTTGTTTCCTGGACGTTGTTTGTTGGATAGCAGTACAAACGATTTTTTTTCGGCATCTAAAATGGAGCAATTATCTGTTTTGTATTTCTGGTCACCTTCCAGTGCTCCAATTAAAAGCGAGGTTTTAATATGGCCAACTTCATTGGTTTTAAAATTTTTAAATTGAATATCTGTGGCTGTTTTGTCTACACCTACAAAGCCATTGTAGCTGGTAAAATATTTGGCTGTTTCTGCTTTGTTTTCATAAATAACATACAATAACCAACCACCAGCAACTCCTCCAGAGACATAGCCTTGAGTAGCTTTAATGTTTGCAACCGAATAGGTGCCATTTATTACAGGTGCATTTTGTAGCAAATGGGTAACATCTGCATAGCAAACGTAAGGTTTGGTGTCTTCAAACAAATCGGTATGGTAACTATCAAAAATAACACGACCATCAATGGGTTTGTAATCTCCACCAGGTTGTTGAAATAAAATGGAATTCACGTTGGTGGAGCGTTCGTCTTTGCCTTGGTACACCATTTCTTCAAAGTTAATAACCCGTTTTACACCTTTGTCGTATTTATAAACGGCACTCCAATACAAAGCAGCATATTTTACAGAAGAAGCATTATCTGCAAGCTCCAAATTGGCTTGGCTGGAGCTAAATGTGGAGGGATTATCATCTACATCTATATATTCCATTTTAAGCACATCATTGATTTCCGAATCGTCATTAAATGGCTCAACAGCATCTGTACTTACTATACTATTACCAATGATGGTGGAATTCCCTTTTAAATAGAAATTTTTATTGGAAGAGAATGATTTTCCTTCTTGGGCAAAACCAATACAAGATGCGATAAGAAATAAACTAAAAAATATACGCTTCATGGTTCAAAATGAGGTATTATTACCTCATCTGAACGAATTTAAGCAGATATGTACTGTAATACAAGGAATTCCAGAAAATATTTGTTTCTTGGAATTTGGAATCTGTTTCTATAAAATTTAGAATCTCAAGCCTGGAACCTGCTTAGTAACCTACTTTCTTGCGAACCCGATTTAAAACCTCATTGGCTACAATTTTTGCTTTTTCTGCTCCAATGGCCAAGAGTCTGTCCAACTCGTCCAGGTTATTCATATAATAGTGGTAACGCTCGCGTTCTGTAGCAAATTTTTCAATTATTAATTCTAAAAGCGCTTGTTTGGCATGTCCATAACCATAACCTCCTTGTTCGTAGTTGGCTTTCATGGTTTTTATTTGAGCGTCTGAAGCTAATAATTTATAAATGGCAAAACAGTTGCAGGTGCTCCAATCTTTTGGGTCTTCCAGAGCTGTGCTATCTGTTTCTATGGACATAATTTGCTTACGCAGTTTTTTGTCGTCCAAAAATATATTGATAATATTTCCTTGGCTTTTACTCATTTTCCCACCATTTGTTCCAGGAATAAGCATGGTGTTTTCTTGAACTTTTCCTTCTGGCAACACAAAGGTTTCACCCATTCTGGCGTGAAATCTAGAAGCGACATCGCGAGTCATTTCTAAATGTTGTAGTTGGTCTTTTCCTACAGGAACTATCTCTGCATCATACAATAAAATGTCTGCAGCCATAAGCATGGGATAGTAAAACAAACCAGAATTTACATCTTCCAGCCTGTCTGCTTTATCCTTAAAGCTATGTGCAAGGGTTAAACGTTGATAAGGAAAAAAACAGCTTAAATACCAAGACAATTCCGTTACTTGAGGAATATCGCTTTGTCTGTAAAACACCGTTTTTTCTACGTCCAGTCCAAAAGCCAACCAAGTGGCAGCAGTTGAATAGGTATTGCTTTTCAGTAAATCTGCATCTTTAATCTGTGTCAAGGTATGCAAGTTTGCAATAAACAAAAAAGAGTCGTTTTTAGGATCGTTTGCCATTTTAATGGCTGGCATCAATGCGCCTAAAATATTTCCTAAATGTGGTGTTCCTGTACTTTGAATGCCTGTTAAAATTCTTGCCATAATTTATCCCACGAGTGTGAGAATTTCATTAAATTAAACTTAATCTCTATTGGAAAACACAAAGGTAATTTTTTTGAAGTAATAGCTCAATAAATTTAATTAGTTTTGAGCTCTATGAGAATATTTAAGTATTTGTTTTGGATTTTATATCGTATCTGGTTCTATATACTTGTAGCCTTGCCAATTATTGTTTTGTTCCCAATACTTTTAGTATCCATTTTAAAGGAGTCGTGGTATCCTTATTTTTTTAAACTGGCTCGTTTTTGGGCTAAGTTTATTTTAACCGGAATGGGGTTTGTTTGGAAAATTGAACGAGAAGAAATACCAGAAACCGATAAGAGCTATATGTTTGTTGCCAACCACACATCTATGGCAGATATCATGCTTATGTTGGTTTCTGTAAAAAACCCTTTTGTTTTTGTAGGTAAGAAAGAATTGGCAAAAATCCCTTTGTTTGGGTTTTTCTATAAACGCACCTGCATTTTGGTGGATAGAAATTCTGAAAAAAGCCGAAAAGCTGTTTTTTTAAGGGCACAAAGAAGGTTAAAACAAGGATTGAGTATTTGTATTTTTCCAGAAGGAGGTGTTCCAGAAGAGCATATTGTTCTGGATACTTTTAAAGATGGCGCCTTTAGATTGGCTATAAATCATCAAATACCTATTGTGCCCATGACGTTTTTAGATAACAAAAAAAGGTTTTCCTATACTTTTTTTAGTGGAGGACCAGGAAAGATGCGCGTAAAAATCCATCCGTTTATTGAGACTAAAGGCTTAACCATACAGGATACTAAGTTGATAAATGAAAAAACAAGGAAACTTATTTTAAAAACCTTGAAAATGGATAATAATTAAAAAGCTGCTCTTGGCACAGAGCAGCTTTTTTTAAGATAGTCATTGTGTTCCTTAAAAGGAATGAACAAATCAATCTAACCAACCAAAAACTAAAATTTATAACTAAAACCTGTATAGATACCAATAATATAAGGGTTGAAATTACCTGAAGTATTTTCAAACGCATTGATTTGGTATTTAAAAGTAGGTTCTAAGTTAAACTTAACTTTTTCTGAAAATTTATAATCCAATCCAACACCAAAATTGGTGCTGAAACTCATACTTTTTATGTTGTTTGCTTCACCTATATAGGTTTTTTCATCGTTTAATTCTGAATATACTTCGTTGCCATCCAATATAAACGAGCTAAAACCAGCAATTAAATTTAAGCCTAGTTTTTTACTTCCTATTCTGTAGTTCAGTTCCACTGGTATTTCAAAATAACTGATACGTTGACTAATGGCTGCATTTGATTTGGGGCTTAAAGAATTGTCTATTTGACCAACGCTCAAATTATCGGCACTTAGGGCTGTAAGGCCTTCGTTGCCTTTGGATAAGTTGATGTTTTTTAAATGTGTAGTGCTTGTGTTGCTATTAGAAACACTTTCATATAAAATAACATCGTCGGTATCGTAGCTTAAGTTAAGCGAACTCAATCCGGTTCGTATGGATAGTTTTTTGTTTAAGTTGTAGCTAACATTTACTCCATAACTGGTGTTTACTTCTCCAGTTTTGGAATTGTTTTCAAATTGAGCATCAATATGAGACCCTTTTCCCATCGAATTATAATAAACAGGCGCAATATTTGCATACACTTGCCACCTGTTTATTATGTCATCTTTCTCTTCTTCAATAAGCTCTTCATTTGCTGCAATAGCTTCTTCTATGGTTAAGGTTGTTTTGTTTAACCCTTCTTCCATGGTTTCTTCTACTTCAGCTTCTATGGTTTCTTCAACAGCAATGCCATTTTTGCTGACATCCTTGTTTAATTGTTGTAATTGGGTTTCTGTGTTGTTTTTATCCATTTCGGTATGGACATCTGTTTCTTTTTTAGGATTGACATTGTTTGCTGCAATATTGTTTTTGGTTTCCGTAGGCTGTTTGTTGTTTGCTTGCCTAGAATTATTGCTGTAGTTTGCCTTTGGGTTTTCAGTAGGCTTTAATTGGTTTTTAGACGCGCTGTTTGCTACTGTAGGTGTTTCTTTATAGCTGTTTAAAAGGGAAGGGTTCGTGATGTTGTTTTTAATTTGGTTTTTCTTGGAAGCCTTAGTATTGGTTAGGTTGTTGGTTTTTGATTGTGGTTTGCTTTCTGAAGCTATTTGTGAATTGTTTTTAAGCCCTTCAGTATTTAAAATATCTTTGGCTTTTTGAGACTCTGCATTGAAACCGTTATTGTTTTCAGGGTTTTTTTCTTGATTGAAGCCATTGGAAACAGTAGCATTGATGTCTGTTTCTGTTGAAGGGTTTAAAGTTTCATTAGAAGTGTTTTCGGTGTCCACAACCTTTGTATTGGTTGTATTGTTGGGCGTAATATTGTTCCATAACAAACCACCCACGGTTAGCAGTAACAGTAATAGAGCAGCAACTCCAGCTATACGAAACCAAAACGGAATCACTTTCTTTTTGTTTTTTTCCGGTTGGTTTAGTTTGTTTTGAATTCCTTTCCAGACATGTGGGTCTGGTGATACTTCAAAGTCTTTGAATTTTTCCTGAAAAATTCTATCTATATGTTTTTTATCACTCATTACAAGGTATGCGTGTTTAAACTTGTTTTGTAATCTTCAATTTTATCTTTTAAAATCTTTCTAGCCCTGGCTAGGTTGGATTTTGAGGTCCCAATTGTTATATCTAACATATCTGCTATGTTTTTATGTGAATAGCCATCTAATACATACAGGTTAAAAACCAATCTGTAACGGTCTGGTAATTCTTGAATGATCTGTAACAAGAATTCCAGGGTTACATCGTCATCCTCAACGGTTACTTCTACATCTTCAATATTTGTATCATCTATAATCTCAAAAACACCTTGATTTCTATAGCGTTGTAAAGCCGTGTTAATGGTTATTCGTTTAAGCCAGCCTTCAAAAGAACCTTTGTGTTTGTATTGTGATATTTTGTTAAAAATGGTCACAAAAGCATCTTGCAGATTATCTTCTGCTTCAGCATAATTTTTACAATACTTCAAGCAAACAGAAAACAGTTTGCCCGAAAAGAGCTGGTACAGTTCTGCTTGTGCTTTTGTATCATTTTTGCTACATTTTTGTATGAGTTGTTTTAAACCCAAATAACATATGTATTAGTTTAACAAAGTTTTAATCCACAACGGGAACTTCAACAATTAGATAGTTGCTATCGCCTTGCCAAAATTTAAAAACATAAGATCCACCTTCAGTTGCTTTAAAATTAAAAGATACTTCTTTTTCCTCGTTAACTGTCTCACAGTTTGTATACTCTGGATTATAATAAGCAACTATGGCTATGGTTCTTTTATTGCCTTGCTTGGAATAATAGATGTTGTTATAGCCATAACACGTTGTGGGCCTAATGTATGTAAGTGTGATTTCGTACGTATTGCCTAATAGAAATTCGCCAGGTAACGTAGCGGTTTCTATGGGTAACATTTCATATAAAATATCTGAAGATCCATCATCTTGAGGACTACAAGATAGTATGAAATTTAAAATTATACAGTAGGCTACAAATTTCTTCATTGAAAAAATACATATTTATCTTGTAGATGCAAAAAGGTTGAAAAGGTTGCGTAGGATAGAAATAAAAATCCCGAAACATTTCGGGATTTTTATTTAATTTATTCTTTATTGGCTTTAAGCTGTTCTTTTATTTTTTGTTCCAGTTCGTCTTGCAATTCCGGATTGTCTTTTATCAAGGCTTTAACAGCATCTCTACCTTGGCCTAGTTTGGTATCTCCATAGCTAAACCAAGAACCAGCTTTTTTTATGATCTCAAATTCCACGGCAATGTCTAAAATCTCACCAACTTTAGAAATACCTTCGCCATACATAATGTCAAATTCGGCAGTTTTAAATGGTGGAGCCACTTTGTTTTTTACTACTTTTACCCTGGTTTTGTTACCAGATACGTTTCCGTCTGTTTCCTTAATTTGTGTGGAGCGTCTTATATCCAAACGCACAGAAGCGTAGAATTTTAATGCATTTCCTCCAGTTGTGGTTTCTGGGTTTCCAAACATCACACCAATTTTTTCACGTAATTGGTTGATAAATATCACAGTACAATGGGTTTTGCTTATGGAAGCTGTTAGTTTTCTTAATGCTTGAGACATTAAACGTGCATGAAGTCCCATTTTAGAGTCGCCCATTTCGCCTTCAATTTCACTTTTTGGTGTTAAAGCTGCCACAGAATCTATAACAACAATATCTATAGCTCCAGAACGGATTAAATTATCGGCAATTTCAAGGGCTTGCTCTCCGTTGTCTGGTTGTGAAATAATTAAGTTGTCAATATCCACACCTAACTTTTCGGCATAAAACCTATCGAAAGCATGTTCTGCATCAATAAATGCCGCAATACCTCCTGCTTTTTGAGCTTCTGCTATGGCATGTAAGGTTAAAGTTGTTTTTCCAGAAGATTCTGGACCGTAAATTTCTATAACACGACCCCTAGGATAGCCATTTACTCCCAATGCAATGTCCAAGCCCAAAGATCCAGATGAAATAGCATCTACATCAACAACAGCTTGATCGCTCATTTTCATTACGGTTCCTTTGCCGTAAGCTTTATCCAATTTATCTAAGGTAAGTTTAAGTGCTTTTAATTTTGCTTCTTTTTCGTTGCTCATTTCTCTATATTTTATCTTATGAAAGTGATGCTAAAATACTACTTCTTTTATCACTTTACAATTTTATCACGCAACCTTTTCAACCTTTTTGCATCTACTATATAAAGTGGGAAAAATTTTAACTATGAAAAAGAAAAAAATCACTCGCTTTTAATCAAATGATTAGTTTAAACCTAAACGTGTAAGGACTATGAAATTTTTTAAAAAATGTATTAATGCATTAGGCGTTTCAGTGGCTATCTTTATAAATAGCAACTGTAAAGCCGATGGAGGTTAACTCGTAACATGTTTTTCGATTTAGAAATTAAATTAAAAAATATTATTAACGAGTTAGTCTACTTAAAGCACTTTATAAATTTTTATAAAGTGCTTTTTGTTTGTGGTTGAGTCATAAACTCATAAAAAACACTACATTTGCACCAAAATACATATACGCATTAGCGACGTTGTAAACAATCTTTAACCTTAAAAAATTAGTATAGCATGCAACTGTACAATACCTTAAGCGCTAAAGAAAGAGCAGAGCTTATAGCACAAGCTGGCAAGGAACGCTTGACCATCTCTTTCTATAAATACGCTAAAATTGAAAATCCAGAAATTTTTAGAGATCATCTATTCCTTACTTGGGATGCATTAGATGTTTTAGGCAGAATTTATGTCGCTCACGAAGGCATAAATGCGCAACTTTCTGTGCCAGCAGATAATTTTAATCTGTTTAAAAACCATTTAGACAGCATTTCGTTTTTGGAAAATGTGCGATTGAACATCGCCATAGAACACGATAATTTTTCATTTTTAAAATTAAAAGTGAAAGTACGCGATAAAATTGTGGCCGATGGATTGAACGACGATACCTTTGATGTTACCAACAAAGGGATTCATGTTGAAGCCGAGCAATTTAATGAACTTATAGACGATCCTAATGTGGTCTTGGTTGATATGCGTAACCACTATGAAAGTGAAATAGGACATTTTAAAAATGCCATTACTCCAGATGTGGATACCTTTCGCGAATCGTTGGATATTATTGAAGCCGATTTAAAAGACCATAAAGAAGACAAAAAGCTGGTCATGTATTGTACAGGAGGCATCCGTTGTGAAAAAGCGAGTGCCTACTACAAGCACAAAGGGTTTAAAAATGTATACCAATTGGAAGGAGGTATTATAAACTATGTAAGGCAAGTACAAGCAAAAGGATTGGAGAATAAATTTATAGGTAAGAATTTTGTATTCGATGAACGACGTTCTGAACGTATTTCAGACGATGTGATTGCGCATTGCCATCAATGTGGAGAACCAGCCGATTTACATACCAATTGTGCTAACGAAGCTTGTCATTTATTGTTTATTCAATGCGATACTTGTAAAGAAAAAATGGAAAATTGTTGTTCAACACATTGTCAGGAAATCATCCATTTACCTTACCAAGAGCAAAAAGCATTACGTAAAGGACAAGGCAATAGTAACGATATCTTTAAAAAAGGTCGCGCAGACCATTTGCCCTACAAAAAAGATTTACGTAACATTTTCGAAAATTTTAAAACCACGAATTCTAAAGCCTAAATTATGCAACATATAGAATTAATGGCACCTGCAGGAAATTTTGAGTCCTTACAAGCTGCTCTGGACAATGGCGCCAATTCAGTTTATTTTGGGGTAGAGCAACTAAATATGAGGGCTCGTGCTACTGTAAATTTCACTCTTGCAGATTTACCAGAAATTGCAAGACGCTGTGAAGAAAAAAATGTTAGGACTTATCTAACATTAAATACCATTATTTACGATCACGATTTATCCATAGTAAAAACCCTTTTAAAACAAGCTAAAGAAGCACATATTACAGCTGTTATTGCTATGGATCAAGCTGTTATTGCATCAGCAAGAGAAATTGGAATGGAGGTACATATCTCTACCCAATTAAACATAACCAATATTGAAACTGTTAAGTTTTATGCCATGTTTGCAGATACCATGGTGTTGAGTCGTGAGTTAAGTTTACGTCAGGTAAAAAAAATAACCCAACAAATAGAAAAAGAGCAAATTAAAGGCCCATCAGGCAGATTGGTGGAAATTGAAATTTTTGGTCATGGTGCACTTTGTATGGCAGTTTCCGGAAAATGCTATATGAGTTTGCACGCTTATAATTCTTCAGCAAATAGAGGGGCTTGCAAACAAAATTGCAGGAAAAAGTATACGGTTATAGACCAAGAAACAGGTTTTGAAATGGAATTGGACAATGAATACATTATGTCTCCAAAAGATTTATGTACCATCGATTTTCTTGACGAGATTGTAGATGCAGGCATTAAAGTCCTTAAAATTGAAGGTCGTGGTCGTGCTCCAGAATACGTGGCAAAAGTGATAAGCTGTTATCGAGCCGCCATTGATAGTGTGGCAAATGGCACCTACAATAAAGAAAAAGTGATTTCTTGGATGCAGGAATTGGAAAAAGTGTATAATCGTGGTTTTTGGAGTGGTTATTATCTAGGGCAAAAATTGGGCGAATGGAGCAATGGTTCTGGATCTCATGCCACACAAAAAAAGGTGTATCTAGGAAAAGGAACCCATTATTACCCTAAAGCCAACATTGGAGAGTTTAAAATTGAGGCTTTTGATATAGCCATAGGCGATACCATTTTAATTACGGGTCCAACAACAGGTGCCAAAGAAATGGAAGTTACGGAAATGATGGTAAACGATGTCAAATCCGATAAAGGAAGTAAAGGAGATTTGGTAACCATTCCTATGGAATTTAGAATAAGACCATCAGACAAGTTATATAAAATTGTAGAAAATAAAGTGGAAGCTTCATGGTAATTGTTACCTTACAACGGAATAAGTGCATTGGTTGCAATTATTGTGTGGAAATGGCTCCAAACCAGTTTCAAATGTCCAAAAAAGATGGAAAATCAGTTTTGTTGCATGCCAATGAGAAAAAAGGATTTTTTACCTTAAAATCTAAGGACCATACTATTTTGGAAGCTTGCGAAAATGCTTCAAAAGCGTGTCCTGTAAACATCATCAGTGTAAAAATTAGCTGATATACAAATTCACATAAAAAATGAATATTTACAAACTGTTACAACTCAATAGAAAAATTAAAAACCATAGAATTAAATTTCTTGGACTCTATTTGTTGCATCGGTTTAACCAACGTTATTTGGCTGTGAACCTGGATCCTGTTATGGCTTGTAACTTGCGTTGTAAGATGTGTTATTTTACAGATGCCGATTATGTTAAAACCTTAAAAGGCCAATTTAAAGAAGAAGAACTGAACCAAGTGGCAAAAACCATTTTCAATCGTGCCTTAAAATTACAAATTGGCTGTGGTACAGAACCCACTTTATACAAAGACTTGGTAAAAGTTGTGGAATTGGGTAAGCTATATAAAGTGCCATATATTTCCATAACAACCAATGCCAATTTACTGGATGAAGCTAAAATTGAAGCACTTTTAAAAGCTGGACTTAACGAGTTTACCATCTCGTTACATGGTGTCCATAAAGAAAGCTATGAAAATTTCATGCAAAAAGCCAGTTATGAAAAATTTCACAATGCTTTTATGGCCTTCGAAAAATTAAAAAAGACCTATGATTTCAAGGTAAGGATCAACTACACCTTCAACAAAGATAATTTTTACGAATTGGCAGACTTCTTCAAACACTTTAATGGCGCAAGTTTCGATATCCTTCAAATCCGTCCCATACAAAAAATTGGAAACACCGAATACAACGATTTTGACTTAGATGCCATCCGAGCCGATTATCCGGAACTAATTCAAAATATTAGAAGCCAATGCAAGGAAAATCACATTACCTTATTGGCTCCTAATACCATTCCTGAAAACCAACGCGTTAATGCCTCCAGTTTAATTTTTGATTACACCTTTTGTTATGTGTCGCCTCAAAAATTTTGGAAAGATGGTTTCAATTGGAATCATGAAAGTTTCAATGCCTACTCCAAAAAAATTGGATGGAGCAAAACGCTTTGGTCCAACATTTTTAAATCTGAAAAAGAACTAAAATCCATGTCCAATAGGCTGAATTATGAAGTGGAGTTCAACTAAACTATTTTTTTATAAGTTTAAAACGTTCTTGGTCATTTTCGCTGGAAACAACGGTTAGAAAATACATGCCTTTGGCCATATTGGAAAGATCTATAGTATAAGTAACATTATCTGTAAAGAATATGTTCTTAATTAATTTTCCGCTTACATCGTAAATCCTTGCAGATTCCAAGTTTCGTGGTGTTTTTATAGTCACGCTTTCAGTAGCTGGATTTGGATATAGACTGGTGGTTTCCATTGTTTCTTCTTCAATGCTCAACGTACCAACCTGAAAGGTATGTGTTATTGTATCTCCACCATAGCTTACCTGCCATTTCCATTCCCCTTCCTGATCGAACACACCTGAATAATACCAATAGTAATACCAAGATGAAGAAGTGGTTGAGGCTGTTATGTTCCAATCGTATAAAATAGTGTTATCTGGTTTAATAATGGACAAATGAATGTTGTCTCCAGCCACTTGATCTCTTAGGTAAGTAGCAAAATAAATGGTGTCATCTGTTTCAAAACTATTGCTAATGTTTGGTGTTTCAGGTGTTGGACAAGCTGGAAAGACCACAGGTTCTGCACTATGGGTTAACACAGCATTGATCCCAGAATAATTATAAGGGATTTGAGTGTTCCACCAACTATCTGTATTCATGCCATTGCAAGTTCCTGAAAACGGATCTATTAATTGGCTATAAGAACTGTTGGTGTAAATTTCAAAATGTAAATGTGGTCCTGTTGAATTGCCTGAACTCCCAACAGTTCCAATAACTTCTCCCAATGATACCATGTCGCCTACATTTTTTGTGGTAACAGAACCATTTTTCATGTGTCCATACCAAGCGATGCTTCCATCGTTGTGTTGTATGTAAACAGCGTTCCAGATGTTATTGTTAAAATTACAGCTTCTATCAAATTCACCATCGTGTTTTGCTATAATTTGTCCAGGAGCAGCTGCAATAATCTCGGTTTGGCTATCGTCCATTTGTTTCCAAATAAAAGGCCATAAGTACATATCAACCCCTTGATGGTTATAACCGGAAGCACTGTCGTAGGTTCTGGTGCCACAGTTGTAGTCTGTTAACTGATTTGGATAGTTGGCATTATGGTCTACATAACCCGAAATGGCCCAAGTATTGTTATAGTTAAAACCAGCTGCTTGCTGTAATGGCCAAATAAACAAAGGATGACCACCAAATCTATTGCTTTCTTTAAAAGCCAGCTTGTTTTCTTGTTTAAGCTGCTTAATATTGTTTTGGGTCTCCGTTTTTATCGCTTCTCTTTGCGCAGGTGTTACACAAGGTATTTTGTCTTGGTTAAATACATATTCGGCACTTGTCATTACCGAATTGAAATCTTGAGCCATGGAAAATTGGAAACTGGTCAATAAAAAAAATATAAATAGGCTTAAAGTAAAAGTGTGTCTCATAATGTAGTTTTTAGTGATTTACTTTATCATCGAAAAAAAATGAAATTGTGAGCATGAAATTGTGAAAAATGAAGTTTTGTCAAGATTAAAGATAATGTTTTTTAAATAAATACCTGTTTGTTAACAGGTTACACTATCAGTGGAATTTTAAAAGGTAGCGCTTTCATATTTTATTTAACTTAATAAATAATCTTATCTTTACATCTTTAAATAGATTATTAATCTTCTTCTGAAACTTGTTGTTTTTTCAGAATCAATATATATCAATAAATTTATGGCTTGTAACAGTTGTTCAACTGGTAAAGACGGTCAACCAAAAGGTTGTAAAAACAATGGCTCTTGTGGAACAGATAGTTGTAATAAACTAACTGTCTTCGATTGGCTTGCAAATATGTCGCTACCTAATGGCGAAGAACCTTTTGATTGGGTAGAAGTCCGTTTTAAAAACGGAAGAAAGCATTACTATAAAAATACCGAAAAATTAACTTTAAGTATTGGTGACATTGTTGCTACCCAAGCACAATTTGGTCACGATGTTGGGATGGTTACCCTTACAGGAGAGCTTGTTAGAATTCAAATGAAGCGCAAAAAAGTGTTTGAATCCAACGATGAAACCCTTAAAATATACAGGAAAGCTACACAAAAGGATATTGATATCTGGTCTGAATATAGAGACAAAGAAGAACCTATGAAGGTGAAAGCACGTCAATTTGCTATTGATATCAATCTTCAAATGAAAATTTCAGATATAGAGTTTCAAGGAGATGGCAGTAAAGCCACTTTTTATTATACCGCCGAAGATCGTGTGGATTTTAGGGAATTAATAAAAATGTATGCTAGGGAGTTTAAAACACGAATAGAAATGAAACAAGTTGGTTTTCGTCAGGAAGCTTCCAGACTTGGAGGCATTGGCTCTTGCGGGAGGGAATTATGCTGTTCTACTTGGTTAACAGATTTCCGTTCGGTAAGCACTTCGGCTGCACGTTATCAGCAACTCTCCCTTAACCCTCAAAAATTGGCAGGACAGTGTGGCAAGCTTAAATGTTGCCTTAATTATGAACTGGACACCTATTTGGATGCCCTTAAAGATTTTCCTAAAACAGACACTAAGCTATATACCGAAAAAGGCGTGGCCGTTTGTCAGAAAACTGATATTTTTAAAGGACTTTTATGGTATGCTTATGAAGGCGAATGGAGCAATTGGCATGTTATAACTACCGCACAAGCTAAAGAAATAATAGAGTTAAACAAGAAAAAAGAAAAGGTTGCCAGTTTAGAAGAATATGCTTCAGATGTTGCTGCAAATACTAAAAGCGAATTTGAAAACGTTGTAGGACAAGATAGTTTAACACGTTTCGATTCCAAAGGTCCAAGAAAAAAGAACAAACGGAACAATAGGAATAAGAATAAGAAAAAAAGAAAACCCCAAAACAATAAAAATAATGCGAAATAGTGTGTTGTTAGTTTTTTTGGCATTTATACTTATGTCTTGCGATTCTAAAAGTGTGTTCGACAAATACCAATCTGTACCAAATAAATGGCATAAAGATTCCATAATCAGTTTCAAAATACATCCACCAGATACTTTAAATCCGTATAACCTGTATGTGAATCTCAGAAACAACAACAATTACAAATACAACAACCTATTTTTAATTGTCGAGATGAAATTTCCTCATGGTAAAACCCTTAAAGATACCTTAGAGTACAAAATGGCAAAACCCAATGGCGAATTTTTAGGCACAGGATTTGCAGACATCAAAGAAAACAAGTTGTGGTATAAAGAACAGGTTGTTTTTAATGAATCTGGAGATTATACCGTAAACATACAGCATGCCATGAGAGAAAACGGAAAAGTAAATGGCATAGTGAATTTAGAAGGTATTACAGATGTAGGATTTAGAATTGAAAAACCAGCTGCAAAATAAATTTATGGCTAAAGCAAAAAAGAAACAAACACAAAAAAATCAAGATTTTTCCAGCTATGTAAGATGGTTCTGGAAATTATTCATTGCAGGCATTTTATTTGTTGTCCTGATGTTTTTATTGGCATCTTGGGGCGTTTTCGGACAACTTCCCGATCATACCATCTTAGAAAACCCTAAAACCAATCTGGCTACCGAAATCATCTCTTCTGATGGAAAAACCCTAGGAAAATTTTATTTTAACGACAACAGGACACCTGTTGGTTACGACGATTTACCACAACACTTGGTAGAAGCTTTAATTGCTACCGAAGACGCTAGATATTATGAACATTCAGGAATAGATGCACGTGGTACCTTAAGAGCCATTATTAAACTGGGAAGTGGAGGAGGAGCCAGTACCATTTCACAACAACTGGCAAAGCAATTGTTTCATGGCGAAGGCTCTACCAATACCATAGGCAGAATTACCCAAAAACTAAAAGAATGGATTATAGCCATTAAATTGGAACGACAGTATACCAAAGAAGAAATCATTGCCATGTATTTCAATATTTACGATTTTGGTAATAATGCAGATGGTATTCGTTCGGCATCCAGCATCTATTTCGATAAAGAACCAAATGAATTGGATCTTAAAGAATCTGCCATGTTGGTTGGCATGTTTAAAAATTCATCGCTCTATAACCCTAGGGAGCATAGAAATCCTGTAGGCACCAGAAACAGACGAAATGTGGTATTGGCGCAAATGGAAAAGTATGGTTATATTTCTGAAACAGTAAAAGATTCGCTTCAAAAAACAGAATTGGGCTTACGTTATTCCCCTCAATCCCATCGCGATGGCATTGCCACCTATTTTAGAGCTTATTTAGATGGTTTTATGAAAGATTGGATCAAGAACAATCCAAAACCAGATGGCGAAAAATACAATTTGTATGGCGATGGTTTAAAAGTGTACACAACCATAGATTCCAGAATGCAAAAATATGCCGAAGATGCCGTACAGCAGCACATGCCAAGACTTCAAGCAGAATTTGACCATCAAAACACACCAGACAGGAATCCAACAGCCCCATTTTTGGAATTGAATCAATCTGAAATAGATGCCCTTATGAAACGTTCCATGAGACAAAGTGAACGTTGGAGACACATGAAATACGATTTAAAGATGGATGAAGAAGACATTATCGCTTCCTTCCACAAGCCCACACAAATGACCATATTTTCATGGGAAGGTGAAATAGACACCATTATGAAACCTATGGATTCCATGCGTTATTATAAATCCTTTCTGCATCCAGGCATGATGTCTATGGATCCCCAAACCGGTCATGTAAAAGCGTGGGTTGGCGGTATGAACTACAAACACTTTCAATACGATCATGTAAAACAAGGACGCAGACAAGTAGGTTCTACTTTCAAGCCATTTGTATATGCCACTGCCATAGATCAATTGCATTTATCGCCTTGCGATGAATTGCCCAACACCCAAATTACCATAGAAGCCGGTAAATTTGGAAACCCAGAACCTTGGACCCCTAAAAATTCCGATGGGCAATATGGTGGTTCCCGTACCTTAAAGAGTGCTTTGGCAAACTCCATAAACACCATTACTGCCAGACTAATGGATAAAGTTGGCCCACAACCTGTTGTGGATTTGGTTAAAAAATTAGGCGTGGAAGCAGAAATTCCCGTTGTGCCATCCATAGCTTTGGGTACAGCCGATTTAAGTGTGTACGAAATGGTTGCTGCCTATGCTACCTTTGCCAACAAAGGCGTTTATACCAAGCCTGTTATGGTTACACACATAGAAGATAAAAACGGCACCATTTTATATCAATTCACTCCAGAAACCAGAGATGTGTTAAGTGAAGAAGCAGCCTACGTAACCGTTAAGCTTATGGAAGGTGTAACAGAAGGTGGATCAGGTACCAGATTAAGAACCAAAGGTGCAGATGCTTATCGTGCAGACTATAGGGAAATTATTACAGGATATCCATATGAGTTTAAAAACCCTATTGCCGGAAAAACAGGAACCACCCAAAACCAAAGCGATGGCTGGTTCATGGGTATGGTGCCCAATTTGGTAACAGGTGTTTGGGTAGGAGCCGAGGATAGAGCTGCGCACTTTAGAACCATTACCTATGGTCAAGGAGCTGCCATGGCTTTGCCAATTTGGGGTGTGTATATGAAAAGCTGTATAGAGGATAAAGACTTGGATATTGCAACTTCAGATTTTGAAAGACCTACAGAACTTTCCATTGAAGTTGATTGCAAAAATTATGATCCAGATGAAAATTCAGATTCCAATATGCCTGACGTGGAAGTGCCGGATGAATTGGATTTTTAAATTTAGTCCATAATTGAAACATATTAAATTTAGCCATTCTTTTTAGAATGGCTTTTTTATTTCGTATTTTTCCACTACAAAAAAATGACAGAAACATGATTAACAAAAAAGTAGCAAACGTTAGCGAAGCGCTAAAAGGTGTTCAGGACAATATGACCTTTATGCTTGGAGGTTTTGGGCTTTGTGGCATTCCTGAAAACAGCATCAACGAGCTTGTAAAATTAAACCTAAAAGGATTGACTTGCATCTCTAACAATGCTGGTGTGGACGATTTTGGTTTGGGATTACTGCTTCATAAAAAACAAATCAAAAAAATGATATCCTCTTACGTAGGCGAAAACGATGAGTTTGAACGTCAGATGCTTTCTGGAGAATTGGATGTGGAATTGATTCCTCAAGGTACCTTGGCCGAACGTTGTCGTGCTGCCCAATCCGGTTTTCCTGCAATCTATACACCGGCAGGTTATGGAACCGAAGTTGCAGAAGGCAAAGAAACCAGGGAGTTTGATGGAAAAATGTATGTCCTGGAACATGCCTTTAAAGCCGATTTTGCTTTTGTAAAAGCGTGGAAAGGTGATGCAGCCGGAAATTTAATTTTTAAAGGTACAGCCAGAAATTTCAACCCTGCCATGTGTGGCGCAGCAACAATAACCGTTGCAGAGGTGGAAGAATTGGTACCTGTTGGAAGTTTGGATCCAAATCAAATTCATATTCCAGGCATTTTTGTACAACGTATTTTTCAAGGCGAAATATATGAGAAAAGAATTGAACAACGAACGGTGAGACAAAGGGATTAATTAATTTGATGATTAAATAATTTGAAAATGAGGAATGACAAAGATAATTTAATCGTAAAATTAACATTCGAATTTAGCTTTAGATGTTATTTCATTTTCTGAAGAAATTAGAGCTAAAAATAAATTTGAAATGGCATCCCAAATTTTTAGAAGTGGTACTTATATTGGAGCGAACATTAGGGAGGCACAAAATGCTGAAAGTAAAAAAGATTTATAAATAAATTTAAAATTTCGGCAAAAGAAGCTGATGAATTAGAATATTGGTTAAAACTTTGTGAGTCCTCTGAGTTTTATCCTAATCCAAACGAAAGATTATTAAAAGATTTGAAATCTGTAATTCTAGTTATTTCAAAAATTATATCATCAAGTAAACAAAGCAAATTTTCAAATCATTAAATTAACACATTATCAAATTATGTTAGATAAAACAGGAATAGCAAAACGTATTGCAAAAGAAGTAAAAGATGGCTATTATGTCAATTTGGGAATTGGTATTCCAACCTTGGTAGCAAATTATGTAAGGGACGATATACAAGTCGAGTTCCAAAGTGAAAATGGCGTACTTGGTATGGGTCCTTTTCCATTTGAAGGCGAAGAAGATGCCGATATCATAAACGCAGGAAAACAAACCATAACCACTTTACCTGGAGCCAGTTTTTTCGACTCGGCCATGAGTTTTTCCATGATTCGAGGACAACATGTGCATTTAACCATTCTTGGTGCCATGGAAGTTGCAGAAAATGGCGATATAGCCAATTGGAAAATTCCAGGCAAAATGGTTAAAGGTATGGGAGGCGCTATGGATTTGGTTGCCAGTGCCGAAAACATTATTGTGGCCATGATGCATACCAATAAGGCTGGAGAATCTAAATTACTTAAACGTTGTAGCTTGCCTTTAACAGGAGTAGGTTGTGTAAAAAAAGTTGTTACCAATCTCGCTGTTCTTGAGGTAACGGATAAAGGATTTAAATTATTGGAACGAGCACCTGGAATTTCTGTGGAAGACATAAAAAAAGCCACAGAAGGCACTTTAATTGTTGAAGGTGATATTCCTGAAATGAGTCTTTAAGAAATTTATGAGATAATTTTTTGCCACGAATACACGAATGTATTTTTAAACATTATTGTGCATTCGTGGTGCATATTTGCCCAATTCCAAACATTAATAGAATTCCAAAGAGTTTTCTATTATAACTGCCAACAAAAAAATAACCTAATTGTAATTAAACTTGATTGGCATTCCTGAAAAAATTTTATTCCACGCAGTTGTTTTGTATCAAACCTTCAATAATAATTACTGATTTCAAACACGTATAATTTGTACCAAAATTGCATGTAAACATTCTTAGGCCTATTTGCAATAAGCAGTTTTGTGAATATTCTACGAAAAGAAAAAATCTTTTTTTGTAGGAAAAAACACAATAATTTTTCTTAAATGTTAAAATTTAATGTATTTCAACGATTTATTATGTATTTTAACTAAAATATTCAAAAATAGTTTCATATTAGCTGAACCAAATCGAAACAAAAATTAACCTAACTTGGTTCTTTAAATTTTTGAATTTATAATTTGCCCCAAATCTATTATAAATTGAAATTTTAATGAACAAAAACCCAAATCTAACATAAACCCTACTTATTATGAATTTTGCCTCAAATCTACCAAAACAACCTACAAATTACGAGAGCAAACTTTATACAAGTTTGCAAAATACAGGACGCTTTATTAAAAGTATGTTGTATTTAACTAAAAAAATATTCATGCTATAATCCCTTTGGGATGGCATGAATTAATTTTTTGGTGTAGTCCCTCTTAGGATGCCTGTAAATAACATCTGCATCATCCATCTCTTCAATTTGCCCTTGATTCATTACGATTAATTGGTCTGACATATACTTAACCACAGCTAAATCGTGTGAAATAAAAATATATGTAAATCCAAAATTTTCTTTCAATTCGTTCAATAGGTTGAGCACTTGTGCTTGAACTGAAATGTCCAAAGCAGAAACAGATTCATCGCAAATAATCAATTTAGGTTCTAACGAAATGGCTCTGGCAATACCTATACGTTGTCTTTGACCTCCAGAAAATTCGTGAGGATATCTATTAAAAAACGTCTCATCCAAACCTACTTTTTCAAGTAAGTCCAAAACCATTTCCTTTCTATCTTTATCCGAATTACCAATGCCATGGACCTTCATAGGCTCCATAATGGCTTTACCTACAGGAATCCTTGGGTTTAAAGAGGCATAAGGATCTTGAAAGATTACTTGAATGTCCTTTCGTAGTGTTCTAATATCTTTTTTGGATAACAAGGTAATATCTGTTCCTTTATATAATATGGAGCCAGAAGTGGCTTTGTCCAATTGTAAAATGGCATTTGCCAATGTGGATTTGCCGCAACCAGATTCTCCAACCAAACCTAGGGTTTCTCCTTCATATAATTTAAAACTTACATTATTAACAGCTTTAAACACATCTGGTTTAGAAAACCAACCAGATTTAGAAAAATAGGTTTTTTCTAAATTTATAACTTCCAACAAAGGTGTTTTTGAATAAATTCGATGATGGAAAGCGTTTCTGTCCTCGGCTGAAACAATGTTTTTGTTGATTGTATTATTTATAAAATCCTTGATGGTTGGGAGTCTTTTTAACCTAACATCCAAAGCAGGTTTAGAGTTTATCAACGCTTTGGTGTATTGGTGTTTTGGGTTTTTAAAAATTTGCTCTACCAAACCTTGCTCCACAATGTTTCCTTGATACATCACTAAAATCCTATCAGAAATTTCAGAAACCAAAGCCAGGTCGTGCGAAATAAAAATGATACTCATGTTTTCTTCGGCCTGTAACTGTTTCAATAGCAGGATAATTTCTTTTTGAACAGTGACGTCAAGAGCTGTTGTAGGTTCATCAGCAATAAGTATTTTAGGTTTACAGGCAATGGCCATGGCTATCATAACACGTTGCTTTTGTCCACCGGAAATTTCGTGTGGATAAGCCTTAAAGACCCTTTTTGGGTTTGGTAGCTTAACTTTCTCAAATAGGTTTAGGGTTTCAGCTTGAGCTTCTCTTTTGGACAGTTTTGTGTGCTGCAATAAAATTTCTTGAACCTGTTTGCCACAGGTCATGGATGGATTTAAAGAACTCATGGGTTCCTGGAAAATCATGGCTATATCCTTGCCCCTAATTTGTTGAAATTTTTTTGATTCCAAATGGATTAAATCCATGTTGTTGAACCAAATACTTCCATTTGTGATTTTAGAAACTTTTTTAGGCAACAAACCAAGTATGGCAAGGGATGACACCGATTTTCCTGAACCAGATTCTCCTACAATACCCAGAATTTCATTGGTATTTAAATGAAATGAAATACGATGGATAATTTCCTTTTCAATATTGTTGGAAATGAATGAAATGGAAAGCTCCTCAACTGAAAGTAATTTGTGGTTCGGCATACGTAAATGTAAGTATTTTCTCTTTTTAAATTACGGCTTTTCCGTAATTATTAAAGTTTGGCATGTTTTTAATCGAAAAAGAAAATATTTAATTTTCATATTAACAAAATTTTAATACTTTCAGCTGAATTTTAATAAAAATTAACCTAAAAAATTAAATTATTCACATGAAAAAAACACTTACTTTATTAATTGTCTGTTTGTTGTTTTTGGGAACAACTTTCGCCCAGGAGCGAAATTGTGCTTCCATGGACAACCTTGAATACAGAATGCAGCAGGATCCAGGTCTTGCTCAAAGAATGGCACAAATTGAAACTTATACACAAAATAAGGTTCAAAGTATGGAACAACATAGAGTTGATGGTTCTATTATTACTATTCCAGTGGTTGTACATGTAATTTACAGCAATTCCAATGAGAACATTAGCGATGCTCAAATTTTATCGCAAATACAGGTATTGAACGATGATTTTAGGAGAATGAATTCAGATGCCAATAATACTTGGTCTCAGGCTGCAGATACTGAAATTCAATTTTGTATGGCAACCGTAGATCCTAATGGAAATCCTACAAATGGGATTACAAGAAAGTCCTCTACTAAAACATCTTGGGGAACAAACGATGCTATGAAAAAAGCATCCCAAGGAGGTGTAAACCCCTGGGATACCTCACAATATCTCAACATGTGGGTTTGTAACATTGGAGGAGGAATTTTAGGCTACGCTCAATTTCCTGGTGGAAGTGCTTCTACAGATGGAGTTGTGATTGGGCCTAATTATTTTGGAAGTAAAAATGGAGGTTCTGGTTTTTATTTATCAGCTCCATTCGATTTGGGAAGAACCACAACTCACGAAGTAGGTCACTTTTTAAACTTGCGTCATATTTGGGGAGATGGTGGTTGTTCTGTGGACGATTTTGTTAGTGACACGCCAACATCAGATGCAGCCAATTATGGTTGCGCAACTGGACATGTGTCCTGTGGTACCACAGATATGGTTCAAAACTACATGGATTATAGCGATGATGCATGTATGAATTTATACACTCAAGGTCAAAAAAATAGAATGCGTGCTATTTTGCTTCCAGGAGGAGCCAGAGCTAGTTTGGGAGCATCAACAAAATGTGATGGCGGAGGAAATACGCCTACCTGTTCAGATGGTGTTCAAAATGGAAATGAAACAGGTGTAGATTGTGGTGGACCAGATTGTGCACCTTGCCAAACAGCTTGTACAGATAATGAAGTAATTGTATCCATTAAATTTGACAATTACCCAGAAGAAACAGCATGGACCCTTAAAAACGATAGTGGAACCACAGTAGCTTCTGGGGGAACTTATGGTTCCCAACCAGATGGTTCTACCTTAACGGAAACTTTATGTTTACCAGATGGATGTTATACTTTTACAATTACAGATGCCTATGGAGATGGTATTTGCTGTTCTTATGGCAGTGGAAACTATTCTGTTTCTGGACCTACAGGTGTGTTGGCTTCAGGAGGATCCTTTGGTAGCTCAGAAGCCACTAATTTCTGTTTAGGAAGTGGTCCAGCACCAACATGTACAGATGGTATTCAAAATGGAGATGAAACTGGTATAGATTGTGGAGGCTCTTCTTGTGCTCCTTGTGTAACACCTCCAACATGTACAGATGGTATACAAAATGGAGATGAAACAGGTGTAGATTGTGGTGGTTCTTCTTGCGCACCTTGTTCTACAGGAGGTACGGTTATTTTACATGAAGGGTTCTTTGAGTCTGGATGGGATGGATGGTCTGATGGAGGAAGCGATTGTGCTCGTTACTCTGGATCTCGTTCTTACGAAGGAAATTATTCCATTCGATTAAGGGATAATTCTGGAACGGCTTCTGCTATGACTTCACCTTCATTCAATTTAACCCCTTATGGACAAGTTGAAGTTGAGTTTTATTTCTATGCTTATAGTATGGAGAATAACGAAGATTTCTGGTTGCGTTATTATAACGGTTCCAGTTGGACCACAGTAGCAAGTTATGCGAGTGGAACCAATTTTAACAACAATACGTTCTATACAGCAACGGTTACTCTAGATGCTTCACAATACAACTTTGCAAGTAATGCACAATTTAGGTTCCAGTGTGATGCTAGTTCCAATAGTGATTATGTTTATATAGATCAAGTTACCATTAGAGGAATCGGTTCTGGTTCTAGAGGAGCAGGAAACACTTTAAATGCCATTAGAACTTTAGACACCAATGATGCTTTTGCTTCTGAAGAGGATTTTATTTTATATCCAAATCCAGTGAAAGGATCTGTACTTCATGTGAGATTACCTGGAAATATTTCAGGAACGTTTAGAATTATCAATATGATGGGTCAAGAAGTCCTAAAAGGAGATTCCATTAAAGAAATACAAGTTGGAAACTTAAAATCTGGCATGTATTTTATTGAAGTAAATGATGGAGATGAGATAATGACCAAAAAGTTTATCAAACAATAGTGTAAACTCATCCTATAAAACAAAAGTCCAGAGTGAAAACTCTGGACTTTTTTTTCAATGTTTTATAAAGTTTGGTGGTTATGACTGTTTAAATATGAACAATTTCATTGTCATGAAGCAGATCGTCACCACGAAGTCTTAGAAAAATTTGAGCCACTGCTATGGTGTCTTTTTCACAATAGGAAATAATTCTGTCAATTTGCTTTTCTTCGTAATACACACGATACACTTCACTGCCATCTATATCATCTTTTGGCGAGGGAATGCCTAAAATGTTTGTCAGTAATTTTAAAGAGGTATAATGTTTATAATCCCCAAATTTCCAGAGTTCCAAGGTATCCAAATGTGGCACTTCCCATGGTTTTTTTCCAAAAAGGTTAAGTTTGTAAGGCAACTCTATGTTGTGAATAATCATACGTCTCGCTATATAGGGAAAATCGAATTCCTTGCCATTATGAGCGCACAACAAATGTTTATTCTGACTAAAATGTGAAATCAACAGGTTTTTAAAATCCTTTAAAATTTTAATTTCTTCACCATGAAAGGAGGTAACCCTAAAGGTTCTTATGTCTCCTTGAAGTTTAAAATACCCAACAGAAATACAGACTATTTTTCCAAATTCCGCCCAAATTCCTGCTCTGTCATAAAAAGCTTCGGCAGTAAATTCGTCTTTTCGTTGGTATTGGGTTTTAAGTTCCCATAGTGTTTGTTTGGTTTCGTCCAAATCTGAAAAGTACTGTGTTTCCGGAACGGTTTCTATATCCAGGAAAAGAATGTTTTCGAGATTTATTTTATCAATCATTTTGTTAATTGCTTAACGTTTAGATAATAAAGTTACGCATTGTTTTCCAAAAATTCCAGAAATTCCTGCTGCAAGTCCTCCAATGATTCCTGTGACTAAAATTAAAAGAAAGGCATTGCCATTTAAAGGCAATAAAACAGCAATTTTTTTAGCAAGTATAAAATCGTTGGCATTACTTAACCAAAAGGCATAACCCATCCAAAAAACCATGATGGCCAAAAAAGGTACAACAAATACGGAAGTTTTTTTTAAGCTAATAAATAAACTGCTAGCAAAGGCAGCTACCATAATGGACCACCAAGGTAAAAATTGAGAAAGTATACCAGCTATGATGATTGTTGCTATAAAGTTAAAGATGTTTTTAGTCATGATTACGGAGTTAAAGTTTGGGTAGCAATAATGTCTTCGGAGTTATTTTGATCCTGTATGAAAAGTGCTTGAAAATATTCGCCAATTGCCCAACGGTCTATAAAATTGTCATAATATTTACTTCCTGGATTTCCCGATTGCCCACCAGGATAAATACCTAAAGCTGTTGGAGGAGATGTCATTTCCACAATCATTCGCCAGGAAGGACCATGGTTTTTATCGGCTGCATTTACGGTATTTCGGTCTCCACCAATAGGCAGATTAAACCTTGAAAATGCAGGTAAGCCTTGTAACAAATGTCCAACAAAAGTAGCTTTGTAAGCTTGCCAGTTGTAATCGCCATGTTCTTTTTTCCATTCGGTAAGTTCTTTAGCTGTTTCTTTAAATGTTATTAAAAACAAATCTTTGGCTGTTTCTTTTTCAGGTGTTTCAACAATATCCATAAAGTCATCTTCAGGATGATTTTTTAGCATGTAAATGGTTTGGTATGTGTAAGGATCAATGAATGCCGTGTTATCCAAATCAAATTCATCCCATGTTAATGGATAGAGTTTTTTCCACCATAAATCCCAAATACTAGGACCTATTTCATCTATATCACTATTAAAATCCCAAGCCTTAATAGTGTTTAAAATTTCCAGTTCTTCTTGTGTTAAGCTGGATGTATCCATGGTTTTGAACATATAAGGCAACAATTCCGAAGCTTTTAGATTGTAGTTGTTATTTTGAAGGTCTTTAAAATCTTGAATGGTGAATGTTTCCTTAGAATTGAAAAAATCATTAATCACTCTATTTCTATAAGTTTCATAACCATCGTTAAATACATAAAAAGGATACGAAGCATCAACAGGATGCTGATTGGCAGAACTCACAAACCCACGTTCCGGGTTTTTGGTAAAGGCATTGTTATTGCTAGGAATAAAACTTTGCCAGTCGTGTTCCGGATTGCTTCCATCCATTAAGAACTTTCCCTGTCCTTTCCATTTGTTTGCAAAGGCACCTTGAATCCAAAGAGCGATGTCTCCACTTGTTGAAGCAAACACAAAGTTCTGTGCTGGAGCCACCCAATGTTGTAAGGCTTTTAAATAATCGTCATAATTTTTAGCGGCATTTAAATCTATTAAAGTACGCTGATTATTACCACCAATATGCCCAATCCATTTCATGGCATAGCCTTCTTTTTGGCCATTTCCTTTAAAGGTACGGTCGTAACTTACAGGGCCATGATGTGTGTAAATAACCGAATCCAAATAGGTTTCTTTTCCTTTTATTTTAATCTCTTCAACTCTTACAGTTGTGTTTTTCCATGTGTTATCATATTTGTATTGTGTCCTTCTGTTGTCTTTAAATTCAATTTTGTACCAATCCCTAACATCTCTTGTGGCATTGGTCTCTCCCCAAGCAATATCTGTGTTAAAACCAGAAACGACACCTAAAGCTCCTGGAAGTGTTGCTCCATAAGCATTGTGTTCTGGAGTTGCCAATTGCATAACAAACCAAATGGATGGCAGGTTGAGGCCTAAATGAGGATCGTTTGCAAGAATTGGGTTGCCAGAATACGATTTGTTGCCAGAAACAGCCCAATTGTTACTCCCATTGTTTGGATGTGGTTTATCCATGGTTTCTGCAATGGAGTCCTGTGGCAATTCGCTTAGCGGTATCTCTGTGATGGCTGTATCAATATAACTCCAATCGGTTTCTTTAGGGATAATGGGATCGTTAACATCAAAAAAATCTGGATATAATAAATCAAATCGGTCTTTTCCTAACAATCTTAAGGCATTGGTATATTCTAAATCAGATTCCCTTCCACAAAGCATATCTATCATATACATTAATAAATAAGAAGTTTTATCTATAGACCAAGGTTCTGGTTTGTAGCCCAATAATTTGTATTCCACAGGATAATCCTTAGGGTTTAAAGAAGCTATGTAACTATTAACCCCTTCACTGTAAGCTTCAATAAAATCAATGATTTCAGGATCTTCCTTTTGCATTTTTTTTAGGGCATTTTCAGCACCAAAACCCATACCTTTTCTTCGTTGCATCCTATCATAGTCCAAGGCTTTTTCACCTAAAATTTCAGACAACCTACCAGCCGAAGCATGTGTTTGAAATTCCATTTGCCATAACCTGTGTTTGGCAGTAATATAGCCTTGTGCCTTGTACAGATCCGTATTGTTTTGTGCGAAAAGATGAGGTACCAAATGTTCGTCGTAATGAACAGTGACTTTGTCTTTTAGCCCTTCAATTTTAATGGTTCCAGTTATGGATTCGTCTTGCTCGTTCTGCCAAATCCCTTGGGCTGGATTTAAAAATTCGCCAATGGCAGGAACAGAGCCAAACTTGGTGTTTAAAATAAAAAAGATGCCAATAAGAAGCACTAGTGAAACAATAAATTTGAGATATTTCATTTATTAAAATTTATAGACTAAAGATAGATTTTTTTTTGAATTTTAACTTTTAAAGAAGTTTAGAACTTTAAATTAAAACAAGGATTGTTGTTTATAAGGACTTTCGTGCTCCAACAACCATTTTTTTCTATGTAATCCTCCTGCATAACCTGTTAAACTACCATCACTACCAATAACCCGATGACAAGGGATTACAATCCATAAGGGATTTTTGCCATTGGCATTGGCAACAGCTCGAATGGCTTTAACATCGCCTAGTTGTTTGGACAGCTCCAAATAAGAAATGGTTTTTCCGTAAGGAATGGTTTTTAATTCATTCCATACTTGCTTTTGAAAAGAGGTTCCTTCAGGATTCAATAAAAGGTCGAACTGGGTTCTAGTTCCTTCAAAATACTCGTTGATTTGATAAACAGCCTCTTGCAGCGTTTCAGGAATGATATCTGTAACTTGTTTCTCTGTTTCTTTTTCGGACAGGTTTGCATTTAAAACAATTATGGAAGCTAAGCCATTATCATCACCAGTTATTTTAGTGAGCCCTAAAGGGGTTTGAATAGTGCAACTATCCATTAGCTATCAGGATCTTCGTCATCAATTAAGCCAAGTCGTTTGGCTCTGGCTTCCCAACTTCGTCTAGCCAAAAGCTGCAAATCTGGTACATCGTCGCTCTCATCCATAATCTCTAGTCCCAAAAGTGTTTCAATAACGTCTTCCATGGTAACCAGACCACCAACAGAACCATATTCATCCACCACTAAGGCCATATGGTTTTTACTTTCAACCAATTGTTCGAATAATCGTGGAATTGGCATACTTCGATTTATGATAATGATGTTTCTTTTTATTTCTGAAAGCATTTTTTTACCATTGCCAAAAGCCATTTCCTTAAACACTTCGTCTTTTAAAACCAAACCAGTTATGTTGTCTGGGTTATCTGTAAAAACGGGTATTCTTGAAAATTTTACATTGGCATTGTTTTTAAAGAAGGATTCAATGGTTTGGTTTTCATCTTCAATGGTCATAATTGTTCGGGGTGTCATGACGTCTTTGGCCAGCACTTCTTTAAAGGTCAGCATGTTTTTTATCACTTTGCTTTCAGACTCATGAAAAACACCTTCTTCTTCGGCCAGGTCTGTCATGGCGTGAAAATCTTCACGACTTAAAACGCTACCATGTGCATTGCCACCAATAAGTTTGGTTGTAAGTCTTAGTAGCCATAAAATACCAGTATATTTTAAAGGAAAAATCAGGATATTAAGAGCTGTTGCTGTAAAACCGGCTAGGGATTTCCAGTAGGAAGCACCAATGGTTTTTGGTATAATTTCAGAAACAATCAAAATCAATAAAGTCATGATAGCAGAAACTATTCCAACGGTATTGATACCAAATACTTCTACTTTGTAAGGTAGTTTTTCAGCTTCAATACCAACCATCATGGCTCCTAAGGTGTGTGCTATGGTATTTAATGTAAGAATGGCAATTAAAGGTTGGTCTACATCGTTTTTAAGTGCTTCCAATTTAAAAGCGTAGTCTTTGCCATCTTGTTTCTTTACATTAATAAACGTAGGTGTCACGCTAAGCAGGACAGCTTCTAGAACAGAACATAAAAATGAAAAGAAAATAGAAATGGTTGCCCAAAAAAGAAGTGTGCTCATTAAGGTGTTTTTAGTTTTATGCTAATTTACGAAATCCATTTCACAACCAAATAAACAAAAAGGGTTGAAATTTTTAAAAGCTTTAAGGTCTTCCGTTTTTGTTTTAAGAGTTTAATAATCTCACAACATCCTTTGCAAAATAGCTTGCTATAATATCTGCTCCAGCACGCTTTATGGCAGTAATTTGCTCCATCATGACAGCATCATGATCCAGCCATCCTTTTTCGGCAGCAGCTTTCAACATGGCATACTCTCCAGAAACCTGATACACAGCAACAGGAACATCGACTTCATTTTTAATGTCGCGAACAATATCCAAATAGCATAAACCAGGTTTTACCATCACAATATCAGCTCCTTCGTCAATATCCATTTCGGTTTCACGAATGGCTTCAAAACGGTTGGCATAATCCATTTGATAGGTTTTTTTGTCTTTAGGGATGTTCTTCAAATCCACAGGAGCTGAATCTAGTGCATCGCGAAATGGTCCATAGAATGCCGAAGCATATTTAGCAGAGTAACTCATTATTCCTGTATTTAAAAACCCTTCGTCTTCCAAAGCTTCGCGAATGGTTAAAATTCTGCCATCCATCATATCGCTTGGTGCAACAAAATCGGCTCCAGCCTTGGCGTGGGAGATGCTCATTTCGGCTAAAACATCTGCTGTTTCATCGTTTAATATCATGCCGTTTTCTATAATGCCATCGTGTCCATAAATAGAATATGGATCCAAAGCCACATCTGTCATGACCAACATGTCTGGACAGGCATTTTTTACGGTTTTAATAGCACGTTGCATAAGACCTTTTTTATTTAAGGCCTCTTTTCCTGTATTGTCCTTTAGGTTATCTGGCACTTTTACAAAAAGCAATACCGATTTTAATCCCAAATCCCAAAGTAATTTTACTTCTTTTTCAAGTAGATCCAAGCTATATCTATAGTAATTAGGCATGGAAGCAATTTCTTCTTTAACGCCTTTTCCTTCCACCACAAAAAGTGGCACTAAAAAATCGTTGGGAGAGATAATGGTTTCTCTCACTAGAGAACGTAAGGCTTCGTTGGTTCTCAATCTTCTATTTCTTCTTATTGGGTACATATTTCTTTTTAGTTTAAATGCCTACAAGTCCCGACGTTTTTTATTGATAACTTGCAGGTTGTTAAGTTATATTAAATCCACTCTATTGGTTTTTTTAAAACCTGCATTAATTTATCTTCTTCACTTCCTTTCTCCGGTTGGTGATTATAAACCCATTGCACATGTGGAGGTAAACTCATTAAGATACTTTCTATTCTTCCGTTGGTTTTTAATCCAAAAAGAGTTCCTTTATCATGAACCAAATTGAACTCCACATAGCGTCCACGACGTATTTCCTGCCAACTGCGTTGGGCTTTAGTGTATGGTAACTCTTTACGTTTTTCTACAATGGGAACATAAGCGTCCAAGAAACTGTTGCCTACTTCTGTTACAAAATCATACCAATTTTCCATAGACATATCTTTTGAAGCTTTGCAATAATCGAAAAACAAACCACCTATCCCACGCGCTTCATGTCTGTGAGAATTAAAGAAATATTCGTCGCAGCGTTTTTTATAAGTAGGATAGAAATTAGGATTGTACTTGTCGCAAGCCGTTTTGCAGGTTCTATGAAAATGGACGGCATCTGCTTCAAACAAATAATAAGGTGTTAAATCTTGACCACCACCAAACCATTGGTCCACTATTTCTCCTTCTTGATTGTACATTTCAAAATAACGCCAATTGGCATGAACTGTAGGAACCATAGGGTTTTTAGGGTGTAGAACCAAACTCAAGCCACAAGCAAAAAAGTTGGCATCCTTAACGCCAAAATGATTGCGCATGGTTTCTGGAAGTTCCCCATGTACAGCAGAAATATTAACGCCACCTTTTTCAAATACTTGTCCGTTTTCAATAACCCTTGTTCGGCCTCCACCTCCTTCCGGACGTTCCCAAAGATCTTCTTGAAATTTGGCTTTGCCATCAATTTCTTCCAATTTGTAAGTGATGGTGTTTTGTATGGCTTGAATGTATTGATAGAATTTATCCTTCATAATGCAATTCATAAAGTTCCATGTCTAAAGGGGTTTTTCCAGATGTGGAAAATTCATTTTTTAATGTTTTTTGCCACTTAAAACCACAACGCTCTGCAACATTGATACTGTTTGTATTTGTTTTATGTATGATTATTTGTAATCTTTTTAAACCCAAGTTATTAATAGCAAATTCTGAAAATGCTTTTAAACTTTGTGAAATCCAGCCTTTTCCAGAAAACTTTTTACCAATGCAATAGGCAAATTCACCTTGTTTTAACGTATAATCCAAATTTTTTAAAACCAGTATTCCAGCCACTTCGTGAGTTTCAATATCTTTAATGGCAAAGGTGAATTCTGTTTGCTTTTTTAAAGCTTTGTTTTGATTTAGGATATAAATCTTGGAATCTGCTTCCGACAGATTTTGCGCTAAAATTTTAGGTAAATATTGTTGGAAACTCTTGCCATTGGTAATCATTAAAGCACTTAAACTTGAAGCATCTTCAGGTTTCAGGGCTTCAAGTTTAAATGTTTCTGTTGAAAAAGTCATTGTTTTTAAGGGTTGTATTCTTTTACAGCATCTATAAACGCTTTGGCATGATCTAAAGGAATGTTAGGTAAAATGCCATGACCTAAATTTACGATATATTTATCTTTTCCGAAATCTGTAATCATTTGATGCACCATTTTTTTAATCTCAGCAGGTGGTGAAAACAATCTGGTAGGATCAAAATTTCCTTGTAATGTGATGTTGCCACCAGTTAAATAACGTGCATTTTGTGCAGAGCAGGTCCAATCAACCCCTAAGGCAGACGCTCCGGATTTTGCCATGTCTCCAAGCGCAAACCAGCAGCCTTTTCCAAAAGCAATTACAGGCGCATCGCCTTTTAAGGCATCGATAATTTGTTGGATATATTGCCAAGAAAACTCTTGGTAATCCACTGGAGACAGCATGCCTCCCCAAGAATCGAATACTTGAACTGCATTACAACCAGCTTTTACTTTTTCTTTTAAATAAGCAATGGTAGTATCTGTGATTTTTTGAAGCAAGTTATGTGCAGCAACTGGGTTTGTAAAACAAAATTCCTTGGCTTTATCAAAATTTTTGGAGCCTTGACCTTGAACACAATAACAGAGAATGGTCCATGGTGATCCAGCAAAACCTATTAACGGGATTTCGTTATTAAGTTTTTCTTTTGTGGCTTTAATGGCTTGGTAAACATAATCCAATTCTACTGTTACATCAGGAACAACCACATTGTCCACGTCTTTTTGAGAACGGATTGGATTTGGTAAATATGGTCCAAAATTGGGTTTCATTTGCACCTCAATATTCATGGCCTGAGGGATTACCAAAATATCACTAAACAAAATAGCGGCATCCATGCCGTATCGTCTTATGGGCTGAACTGTAATTTCGCTTGCCAATTCTGGTGTCTGGCAACGCGTAAAGAAATCGTATTTTTCCTTTATGGCCATAAATTCCGGTAAATAGCGTCCTGCTTGGCGCATCATCCAAACAGGTGGCCTGTTTACAGTTTCACCTTTTAATGCTCTTAAAAATAAATCGTTTTTAATCATCTTTTCTGATATACTTCAATTCTCTATGTTACAGAGATGGGATATTATTAATCTAACTTTTTTTAAAAATTGACATGCTTAAAAAAATTCAGCACGACAAGGGTTTATATATAATGTTCGTTTACCAATTCAATAACGCTTTCCACTGTTGGCACTTTTGCAACCCTAACATCCTTAAAGTGTTTTTTTGCTTCTAAGGCCGTAGATTCACCAATACAAAAAGCAATACCATTTGCGTGGTTTTTCTTTATGTAGCTCTGTACTGTGGAAGGGCTATAAAACATAACACCTTCAATGTTTTTGTCTACTTCAATAGCATCGTATTTGGTTTGATAAGCTTCAATTTCGTTGACTTTTATTTTGTTTTCACTTAGGATCATTGGTAAATAATCCAATCTTAAATCGCTACAAAAGTAAGTGACTTCTGTACCTTCAAGAAATTCCACCAGATGGTTTGCCAGGTCTTTAGCGTTGTTTTCGGAATGGGTTACTTTCCCAATTCGTTTTTCAACCATGCGCTTGGTTCTTCGGCCAACACAATAAATGTTTTCAAACTGCAAGTCTTCTGCCGGACAATTGGTTAAAATAGCTTCTACGGCATTTTTGCTGGTTATCACAACGTTTTTTATAGGAGCTTTTAAAACAGCAAGTGGAATTCTGTTCAAGCTAATTTTAATGGCATCGTTACTTTTAACAAAAATATCGTTGCTAAGCAATTGTACTTGTCCTTCGGTTAATGTTTTTGTGGAGTAAACATTGGTTTTCTTGTTTTGGTTTTTTATGCCATCCATCAAGATTTTACCACCACGTTCAATAATGTAGTTGGAGCAGTAAGCAGCTATGTTGTGATGTTCCCCTAATTTTTCGATTCTGGAAACCTCAATTTTTTTAGAGCCATCTGGACTTAGTAAAACCCCTTTAAAAATCACTTCTTCGTTTTTAATGTAGGCCAAAGCACCTATTGGGGCAGTACAGCCACCTTCCAAAAGGTTTAAAAACTTACGTTCTATGGTTGTGCAAATTTCGGTTTCTTCATGGTTGATTTGGGCACAAATGGCTTTAATGTCTTCATCTTCGTCTAAAGCTGTAATCATGATGGCACCTTGTGCAGGCGCAGGAACCATCCAATCCAGATTGATAATGTTTTCTGGTTTTATGTTCAATCTTCCCAAACCAGCTGCTGCAAAAATAGCTCCATTCCAATCGCTATTTTCCTGAAGTTTTTGCAACCTTAAATTAACGTTCCCTCGTAATCCTACTACGGTATGGGTTGGATATCTGTTTAGCCATTGTGCTTTTCTGCGCAGACTTCCAGTAGCAATAATGGCATCTTTGTGCGATAAAAACTCTTCGTTGTTTTTAAATACCAAGCTGTCTTTAATATTGCCTCGTTTTATTACTGCAGCTTGCACAATGCCAGTAGGTAGAACTGTTGGTACATCTTTTGAGGAATGTACAGCAATGTCTATGTCGTTATTTAACATGGCAATATCCAATGTTTTGGTAAAAACACCTGTTATCCCAAGTTTGTATAAGGGCTTGTCCAGAACCAAATCGCCAGTGGATTTAACTGGAACAAGTTCTGTTTTATGCCCTAAGTTTTCTAATAGTTTTTGTACTGTTCTGGCTTGCCATAGTGCTAAATCACTATCGCGAGTACCAATTCTAATTGTTTTAGACATGGTTTGTAGTGGCTTCTAATTGAAATACCTTTTTTATAAGTTCCAGGCTTTCATCTGTAGGAATGGTATCATCTTTTAAATGATGGGCAAAATGATTGGTTATTTTTTGAATGATGTTATTGCTGATAATTTCGGCTTGTTCTTCATTAAAACCAACCAATTTTTTGCGTTGAGTATCTAATTCAGCAATTTTAAAATCGTTTAACTTTAATTTTAAGGCTTTAATGGTTGGGGCAAACTTTCTGGTTTCCAGCCATGAATTGAACTCGGCTTCAACTTCATTGAGGATTTGTTTGGCAATTGGGATTTGAGCCTTGCGTTTCTCTAACGTTTCGTCTGTGATTTGAGATAAATCGTCCAGATGAATTAAACTTACATGCTCTAGTTCTAAAACATTTAAATGTACGTTTCTAGGAATGGATAGATCTAAAATCAATAATGGTTTTTTAGATTGAATCAAGTGCTTGTCAACTGTTGGATTTTGAGCTCCTGTTGCAACTATCAATACATCTGTTTGATTGATTTCTTCTTGCAAATTGGCGTAATCCTTTACCAATAAATTGAATTTTCCAGCGACTTCTTCGGCTTTGTTCTTGGTTCTGTTAATTAAGGTAATATGTTTGTTTTTGGTATGTTTTACCAGGTTTTCGCACGTGTTTCTACCAATTTTTCCGGTACCAAAAAGCAAAATGTTTTTATTGGTTACATCAGGAACGTTGCTCATGATGTATTGAACCGAAGCAAAAGAAACAGAGGTAGCCCCAGAAGAAATGTTGGTTTCTGTCTTGATGCGTTTACTGGCTTGGATTACGGCATTGATCAAGCGTTCCACAAAGGCATTCAATAAGCCTTCTTTTTTGGAGTTTCTCGCACTGTTTTTTAGCTGGCTTATAATCTCAAAATCGCCAAGAATTTGACTGTCCAATCCTGAGCCCACTTTAAACATGTGCGACACAGCCTCTTTACCTTTGTAAATGTATGCTACGTTTTGAAACTCTTCAACAGTTCCTTTGGTGTTTTCACACAGGAGTTTTATTAGCTGATAAGGATGCTCTGCAAAACCATAAATCTCGGTTCTGTTGCAAGTAGATGTTACAATCAAACTTTCTATGCCAACTTCTTTTGCCTGTTGTAGCAAGTTGGATTTGGCTTGATCGTCCAAACTAAAATGTCCTCTAATTTCAGCATCGGCTTTTTTATAACTTAAACCAATGGCGTAGAAGTATGTTGTTTTTGATGTATTCATATATTCCATACCTGACTTGGGAATTCTTGAACAAATGTATATTTATGTTTAGATAAAAAGTAACGCTCAAAGAACTTTAAATGTCGCTAGTCGTTTTTTAACTTTATTTTTTAATATAATATGATAAATGTCATATTTTTGCACTCATATCAATGCTTTTAAACGATTTAGTTTAGAATCAATCTAAATAAACAATCATGAATTCGAGTTTTATTGTAGAAAAAAATATCGCTAAAGGTGCTTTTGAAGAAGTTGAAATTGATAAAGATTTTTTTGTTTTAACCTATCAAAATGAAAGTGGTGTTTTTGAAACACTTGAACGTGAGATAGATAGTAGTTTTATTCAGTTTCACTATTGTGTAAAGGGTTCCAGTAAATTTATTTTTAATGAAGGACGCTATGCTTTGGATATACAAGACGAAAACTCACTTTTGTTATACAATCCACAACGTGATTTACCCATACATTTAATTGTAAACCCACATTCCTGGTTGGTTTCGGTATTAATTTCTATTAAAAAATTTCACGGTTTGTTTTCACAGGAAGCCGATTACATAACCTTTTTAAGCGACGACAATAAGGATAAGAAGTATTATAAGGACGGAAAAATCTCGCCATCCATGGCCATAGTTTTAAATCAATTGATAAATTATAATTTAAATTCATCTATAAAAAACCTATACTTTAAAGGCAAAGCATACGAATTGTTGAGCCTGTATTTTAACAGAAGTGAAGATGCCAATATAGAACAATGCCCTTTTTTGGTGGATGAAACCAATGTGATTAAAATTAGAAAAGCCAAAGACATCATTATTACCAGAATGGCTGAACCTCCAACATTACAGGAATTGGCTGATGAAATACAGCTGAGCTTAAAAAAACTAAAAGAAGGTTTTAAAGAGATTTATGGCGATTCGGTTTTTAGTTTTTTATTCGATTATAAAATGGAATTTGCCAGAAAATTACTGGAAACTGGTAGTCACAACGTAAACGAGGTAGGGCTGAAAGTTGGCTATAGCACATCCAGTCATTTTATTTCTGCTTTTAAAAAGAAATACGGAACAACTCCAAAAAAATATTTAATGTCGGTATCTTCGCAGTCTTAAATATGTAAAATTTTTAGATAACAATTTTTACTTTTTCAAAAATATATGAAAGGCATATTATTAGTCAATCTTGGCTCGCCAGATAGCCCAAACCCTAAAGATGTAAAAGAATATTTAGGCGAATTTTTAATGGACGAACGTGTTATAGATGTTCCTCTTTGGGCAAGGACCCTAATAGTAAAAGGCATTATTTTAAATACCAGACCCAAAGCATCTGCAGCTGCCTATCAAAAAATTTGGTGGGAAGAAGGGTCTCCACTGATAGTTATTTCAGAAAGATTGCAAAAAAAAATACAGCATAAGGTAGAAAACTATCCTGTAGCTTTGGCTATGCGCTATGGAAGCATGACCATAAAAAAAGGGCTTCAGGAATTGGTGGATAAAGGTGTGGATGAGGTATTGCTAATTCCGTTATATCCACAATTTGCCATGGCAACTACCGAAACCATTTTGGTGTTGGCCGAGCAAATTAGAAAGACACATTTTCCAAACATTAAAATTACAGATTTCCCAGCTTTTTATAATAATCCAGATTATATAGAAGTGTTGTCAAACAGTATCTCAAAACATTTGGAAGGTAAAACTTACGAACATTTGTTATTCTCTTATCATGGCGTTCCAGAGAGGCATATTTTTAAAAGCGATGTTACAAAATCCCACTGTAAAATAGATGGCAGTTGCTGCGCCACTCCTTCCAGTGCGCATGAATTTTGTTACAGGCATCAATGCTTGGAGGTTACCAGATTGGTTGCAAAAAAATTGCAATTAAAAACAGGAACCTACTCCACCAGTTTTCAGTCCAGATTAGGATTTGATCCTTGGTTACAACCTTATACAGATAGAACCATAGAGCGTTTGGGGAAACAAGGCATCAAAAACATGGCTATTGTTACTCCTGCTTTTGTAAGCGATTGTCTGGAAACTTTAGAGGAAATAGCTATGGAAGGACAAGAAATTTTCCATGAAATTGGTGGGAAGGAATTTACTACCATTCCTTGCTTGAATGATGACGACCCTTGGGTAGAATTGCTTTCAAAATGGATCATGAATTGGGCAGAACCTAGTATAGCAGAACGCGTTTAATGGCAAAAGTATCTTCACAGGATCTGGGCACACAACCTATAGGAAAACTTCTTATTAAACAAGCAGTTCCTGCCTCTATTGGTATTTTGGTGATGTCGCTTAACATTCTTGTAGATACCATTTTTGTTGGAAATTGGATTGGCGCCACAGCCATTGCAGCCATAAATGTGGTCTTACCGGTTTCCTTTTTTATTGCAGCCCTGGGAATGTCCATTGGGATAGGAGGTTCTTCCATAATCTCTCGTGCTTTGGGAGGAGATAAAACAGAAAAAGCATTAAAAACTTTTGGGAACCAAATTACCTTAACACTATTGTTTACGGTAACTTTGGTTGTGTTTGGT
This sequence comes from uncultured Xanthomarina sp., assembly GCF_963971605.1. Classification (NCBI taxonomy): domain Bacteria; kingdom Pseudomonadati; phylum Bacteroidota; class Flavobacteriia; order Flavobacteriales; family Flavobacteriaceae; genus Xanthomarina; species uncultured Xanthomarina sp. The sequence goes on along the minus strand of NZ_CAXATZ010000001.1, from coordinate 22,001 downwards.
TTATATTATGTCGATGCCATTATTCCTGCCTTTGGAGGGAAAGGAACAATTTTTGAACCAGCAAAAATTTACTATAAAATCGTGCTTTATGGTGTACCTTTTCTAGCCTTGTGCATGATGGGAAATACTGTTATAAGAGCTGAAGGGAAACCCAAATTTGCTATGTATGCCATGATGATTCCATCGGTTGGAAATCTCGTGTTGGATTACGTATTTATCAATTTGATGGGCTATGGAATGGAAGGTGCAGCTTGGGCCACAACAGCATCCTACTTGTTGTGTTTTGTCTTTATTTTGTGGTTTTTTGCCTCTAAAAATTCAGAATTAAAAATTAAGTTTTCGCATTTCGGACTTCAAAAAATTATTGTAAAAGAAATAGGGTCTTTAGGTTTTGTAACACTTGCAAGACAAGCTGTTGTAAGCATTACCTATCTTTTTATGAACAACATTCTTTACGATTTGGGAGGGGAAACTTCGGTAACCTCTTACGCCATTGTGGGAAGGATGCTCATGTTTGCTTTGTTTCCTGTTTTTGGTATCACACAAGGGTTTTTGCCTATAGCTGGGTTTAATTATGGAGCTGCTAAATTTTTAAGAGTACGATTGGTTATCAATACAGCCATAAAATACGCTGTGATTTTGGCAAGCATGATATTTGTGCTGCTTATGGTGTTTCCAGAAGCCATTACCAGGTTGTTTACACATGATGCCGAAGTTATAAAGGAAACTCCCAGTGCCATGCGTTGGGTTTTTGCAGCAACACCTATTATTGCCATTCAACTTATTGGGGCAGCTTATTTTCAAGCTATAGGAAAAGCCATTCCAGCACTTTTATTGACCCTAACAAGACAAGGATTCTTTTTTATTCCCTTAATACTTATTTTGCCTATATTTTACGCCGAACTAGGCGTGTGGATGTCTTTTCCTATTTCAGATGTTTTGGCTACTATTGTTACTGCCTATTACCTAAATAAGGAAATAAAATCCACCTTAACCATAAAACCAGTTGAAAAAGAATAATTACATTTAAACTGTGGAATATTACAACTACATAAAATCGCTTCATCTTATATTTGTTATTACTTGGTTTGCAGGTTTGTTTTACATTCCAAGACTGTTTGTTTATCAAATTGAAGCTTTTCATAAACCGTCGCCAGAAAAAGAAATCCTTGGTAAACAGTTAAAACTAATGTCTAAACGTTTGTGGACCATCATTACTTGGCCATCGGCAATTTTAGCTACTGTTTTTGCTATTTGGTTGTTGGTCTTACAGCCACTATGGCTACAACAACCATGGATGCACGTTAAATTGGCTTTTGTTTTGCTGTTGTACCTGTACCATTTTAAAACACATTTGTACTACAAACAACTACAACAGGATGTGGTTAAAACATCCTCGAATTTTATGAGACTTTGGAACGAAGGTGCCACATTTATTTTATTTGCCGTAGTGTTTTTGGTGATCTTAAAAAGTGCCATAAATTGGGTTTTTGGGGTGGTTGGAATTTTTGTGTTAGGGATCTTGTTGATGCTTGGCTTTAAAATATACAAGCGCATGAGAGAAAAAAACCCGGATGTTTAATCTGTAAACCTTAAAGACTTCAAATTAAAATTTACAAAGCCTAAAGTGCATTTGGTTTGATTATTGTTATATTTATCACAGCACAATTCTTACTATGTACTTAGGAAAACTTTCTTTACGACTTCGCTTGTTTTTGGCTATGATTTTGCTGGTGCTCTTGGCTTCCATTCTAATTGCTGCAGTAACTATTTATCAATACAACGAAGAAGCTAGGGATTACCACAACGAAAGGTTGGAGCGTAAAGAAGAAAACATTAGGGAAAGTATTAATTATGCCATAAAAAAAACCACCTATCCGGTTACTACCGAAACCATGCCTTTAATTTTTAAAGAAGAAATTTATGAAATTGCAGCCATTCACAAACTGCAAATAAACCTTTACGATTTGGATGGTGGGCTTATTAAATCTTCCAGAGCCACCTTTGAAACCGATTCCTTAACAAAATGTTTAAGTGCTGAAGTTTTAAATGCTTTATCCAATACTGTAGAACATAGGTTTGTTAGCAAAACGGTAGAAAACGACGAAGTATTCCTATCTTCATACACTTATATAACCGATAAAAAATTTAAACCTTTAGCCATTTTAAATTTGCCTTATCTGGAAAACGATGATTTTTTAAACAAAGAGTTGGACGAGTTTTTAGAGAGGCTGGCTTATGCCTATTTGGTGATGCTTATCATAGCCATTAGTTTGGCTTATTTCCTGTCTAAATACATTACCAAATCACTTAAAACCATAAGTGATAAAATGAATGAAATCAGGCTGGAAAAACAAAACAAAAAAATAGACATAGAGTCATCCAGCGAAGAGATAGCAGCACTTGTAAAATCTTATAACAGCATGATAGATCAACTTGAGGAAAGTGCTGTAAAATTAGCAACCAGTGAACGTGAACAAGCTTGGAGAGAGATGGCAAAACAGGTTGCACATGAAATTAAAAATCCCTTGACTCCCATGCGTTTGACTGTGCAGAGTTTTCAAAGAAAATTTGATCCCAACGACGAGCACATTCATCAAAAAGTAGAAGAATATTCCAAAACCCTTATTCAGCAAATAGATACCATGAGCTCCATTGCTTCGGCATTTTCAAACTTTGCTAAAATGCCTGCACAGCAAAACGAAATGTTGAATGTGGTTGAGATTACACGTCTAGCTCTAGATATTTTTAGTGAAGACTATATTGTCTTTAAATCTGACAGAAAAGACATTAAAGCAAAATTTGATAGAACCCAGCTTATTCGTGTCATTACCAATTTGGTGAAAAATGGTATTCAGGCCATTCCTAACGAACAGGAAGATAAACGTATTGTTGTTCGTGTTTCAGAGGAAAACAATCATGTTGTTATTGAAGTTTCAGATAATGGCATTGGTATTTCCGAAGAAAATAGCCAAAAAATATTTGAGCCTAAATTCACCACCAAATCCAGTGGCATGGGACTTGGGTTGGGAATGGTAAAAAACATTGTGGAAACTTATCACGGAAGTATTACCTTTACATCTCAAAAAAATGAAGGGACTGTCTTTAAAGTAATCTTCCCTAAATAATAAAATATAAATTATTGTTACTCTGAGCCTGTCGAAGAGTCTTTATAAAATTTAAAAAAATGACTTACGAAAATATCTTAGCAAACTTCCAAAACGGAATGACCACCATTACCATTAACAGACCCAACAAATTGAATGCCTTAAACAAAGGCACCATTCAAGAATTGCACGATGCTCTGGATGCTGCCAATACAGATACCAAAACCAAAGTAATAATTATTACTGGAAGTGGCGACAAAGCTTTTGTTGCTGGAGCAGATATTAGCGAGTTTGCACATTTTGATGTGGAAAATGGAGGTAAATTAGCTGCTAAAGGTCAGGAGTTATTATTCGATTTTGTTGAAAACCTATCCACGCCTGTAATTGCAGCAGTGAACGGTTTTGCACTTGGTGGAGGTTTGGAATTGGCCATGGCTTGTCATTTTAGAGTGGCTAGCGATAACGCCAAAATGGGATTACCAGAAACTTCTTTAGGCGTTATTCCAGGTTATGGTGGCACACAACGGTTACCACAACTAGTTGGCAAAGGTCGTGCTATGGAAATGGTTATGACTGCTGGCATGATAGATGCCAATACAGCACTTGATTTTGGATTGGTAAACCATGTAACCACCCAAGAAGAACTTTTACCACTTGCCGAAAAAATTGCTGGTAAAATTATGCGAAACTCTTCAGTAGCCATTAAAGGTGCCATAAAAGCTGTTAACGCAAACTATAAAGATGGTGTTAATGGATTTAAAATAGAGATTGAGGAGTTTGGAAACTGTTTTGGAACCGAAGACTTTAAAGAAGGAACCACTGCCTTTCTGGAAAAACGTAAGGCTGATTTTCCTGGGAAGTAAAAAACATAATTACTTTTCCCCTTCCCATTCGGCATAAAATTGTTCTAAAAACCCTTCCATATATTCATGGCGTTTTTGGGCTATTTGTTTGCCTGTTTTAGTGTTCATGAGGTCTTTAAGCAACAATAGTTTTTCGTAAAAATGATTGATGGTTGGAGCCGTGGATTTTTTATAGGTTTCTTGGCTCATGTTAAGGTCTGGTAAAATATCTGGATTGTAAAGCGCTCTGTTTTTAAACCCTCCATAATTAAAAGTTCTGGCAATGCCAATGGCTCCAAGGGCATCTAATCTATCGGCATCTTGAACCACATCCAGTTCTGGGGATTTAAATGTTTTTGAAGGATTTAAAGAAGAACTATAGGATATGTTTTCAATAATGTTGATGACATGATCTATAACCTTTTTTTCAACTTGAATGCTGTTTAAAAAATCTCGAGCTAATTTAGGACCAAGCGTTTCGTCTCCATCATGGAATTTGCTATCAGCAATATCATGCAACAATGCGCCAAGTTGTACCACAAAAACATCTACCTCTTCATTTTTAGAAATAAGTGAGCAATTATTAAATACCCTAAGGGTATGAAACCAGTCATGACCACCTTCGGCATGTTTCAGGGTCTCTTTTACAAACGCAATGGTTTTTTCAATTTGTTCTTTTTGATTCACGAAACAGATTCTTTCTTTCAGATTGAGCGCAGTCTAAATATCACTTTATGGATGAATTAGACTTAAACCGACAATTATTGATTGGTTAAACAGCAGGTTCCACCCATTTAAACTGATACGAATTTTCCGGGATTTTCATACGTTCAGAAAGTCTTATCAATCGCGATGGTAGTTTCATTAAATAATCGCGTGCTTTTTCGGCTTCATCAGAAAGGTTGGTAATTTTATCTATTTCCCAACGTTTTAAAAGTTTTTCCAAAATCTCCACATAATCGGTTGAGGTATATACACCAATGCGTTGAGCTGTGTTGGAAAACTCTTCGAAAGCTGTTCCTATTTTTCCTCCAGATTCTCTTAAAAAATGTGCAGGCATGGTAATTTTTAATTTCATCATATGCTGAAAAGCCATCATCATTTGATTGGGATCCACTTTAAAAATACGTTCCACAAATTCGCAATAGGCGTGATGATGCCTCATTTCGTCCCCAGAAATAATCTTACACATTTTGCTTAATTGCTTATTGCCTTTGTCTTTAGCTAATTTAGCCACGCGATTGTGTGAAATATATGTGGCCAATTCTTGAAAACTGGTATACAGAAAGTTTTTATATGGATCTTGGTCTGTGCCTATATCAAAACCATCAGCAATAAGATGTTGTGTGGTTTTTTCAATTTCTTTCATATTCACTCTCCCAGAAAGGTATAGGTATTTGTTTAACACGTCTCCATGTCTGTTTTCTTCGGCTGTCCAATGCCTAACCCATTTTCCCCAAGAATTCCTTCCCACTTGGTCCACACCTTCCACGTCCATAAGCCAGGATTCGTAAGTTGGCAAAGCCTCTTCGGTAATCATGTCTCCAACCAAAACTACCCAAAAATCGTAAGGAAGTTCTTTGGAAAGCTCTCTAATTTCTTTCACTTCCTCCATAAAGTTCTCACCTTCAGAATTGGGCAAAAAATCGGTTGGTTGCCAGATATTATCTATGGGTATCAGGTATTTTTCTATTAAGGAATCGACGTCTTTTTCCAAATACTGCATCACTTCCAATCTCACATTTTTCAACGACATAATTTTAGGTTTTAAGGGGTTATGCTGGAGCCAATTGCTTTTTCAATTTGCTTGATTAACTCCTGCTTATCTTCAAAGTTACTCAATTTTAAAGGTTCGTGAACCGTTAATTGGATATGATTTCCAATTCCCATAGGAAATTTACCATATCTTAACATTTTCCAGGAATTGTTAATGGTAATGGGAACAATGGTTGCCGATGGGATTTTTTTAAATAGCATTTCAAGTCCTTTGGTTTGAAAAGGCTTGGGTTGTCCATTTTTACTGCGTGTGCCTTCTGGAAAAATAACTGCTGCCCGCTTGGTTTTTTCTATGTATTCCCCAAATTTCATAATGGCAGGCAAGGATTGTCTGGGATTTTTTCTATCGATTAAAACAGAGCCTCCATGACGCAAATTATAAGACACACTTGGAATGCCTTTGCCCAATTCCTGTTTGCTGATGAATTTGGGGTGATGTTTGCGCATATACCAGATAATACAAGGAATATCGTACATGCTTTGATGGTTGGAAACTATAATTAGAGGTTGGCCCGTTGCAACTTTATAAGGATTGGTAAAAGTGTAGCGCGTTCCTAAAATATTGGTGCAGCGCATGATAAAAAACTGAAGCCAATCCACACTTTTTTTATGTGCTTGATATCCTAACACATTAAAACAAAACCACTGTATGGGATGAAACACAACCAATGTCAGTAAAAAAAACACTGCGTAAATGGATGTTAAGATATAGGCGACAAATTTTTGCATCTTACAAAATTAGATGTTTGAAAAGTAAAGACAAAAAAACCACGACAAAAATCGTGGTTTAATATTTTTATACAGAATATTATTTTAGCAATATTCGTTGTAAGCATCAATTAAATTTTCAGCGATAACTTCTGCTGGACGACCTTCAATATGATGACGCTCTAACATGTGAACCAATTCACCATTTTTAAAAAGCGCCATGCAAGGCGAGCTTGGAGGGAATGGGATCATGTGTTCTCTAGCTTTTTCAACAGCTTCTTTATCAACACCTGCAAAAACGGTTACTAAATGTGTAGGGCGTTTGGCGTTTTGAATGCTCATTCTTGCTCCTGGACGCGCATTTGCTGCAGCACAACCACAAACAGAGTTTACCACAACCAAAGTAGTTCCTTCTTTTGCCAAGGCAGATTCTACAGCTTCTGCAGTATGTAATTCTTCAAAACCAACTTTGGTTAAATCTTCGCGCATGGGTTTTACTAATTCTGCTGGATACATATCTTATAAATTTTAGATTATTGTTTTAAAATACAAAGATACCAATTGTGTAACAAAGTATATAAACAAACTACTAACAAATAGTATATTTACCCAAAATTTAATATTGTAATAATTCGGATGTTGCGAACCAAGCAAACACCCTACACGTTTTTTGGGTGTCAGGTAATCAATACAGGTTTGTGCAATACATAAAAGTTTAAAGATAGAATGAGTTTTTCAAAGTGGATTGGTGCTGCCATAGGTTGGTCTTTAGGTGGTCCTATAGGAGCTATTTTAGGCATGGCTTTAGGAAGTGTTGTAGATGGTTTTTCAAACGGAAGCATAAAAGTAGACACACAAAACCCCTATGCTAGAAGAAGGCAAACCAAGTCTGGCGATTTTGAAGTGAGCCTGCTTATTCTTTCCTCTATAGTGATTAAAGCCGATGGCAAACAGGACCAAAGGGAACTGGATTTTGTGCGTCAGCAATTTGTTGGCATGTATGGAAAGGAACGAGCCAATCATGCTTTTAAATTGTTTAAAGGAATAAACAAACAAGATATTCCTACAAGACAGGTTTGTTTGCAAATTCGGCAAATGATGGATCATCCATCACGTTTACAGTTGCTTCATTTTTTATTCGGAATTGCCAAAGCCGATGGCATTGTTTTGGAAAGTGAAGTAAGCTCCATTCAAACCATAGCCAATTATTTAGGGATAAGCCATGCAGATTTTGAAAGTATCAAAGCCATGTTTTATAACAGTAGCGACAATGCCTATAAAATTCTTGAAATATCAAAACAGGCAACGGTTACAGAAATTAAGGCAGCTTATAGGAAAATGGCCAAAAAATACCATCCAGATAAAGTGGTCCACTTGGGAAAAGAGCACCAAAAAGGTGCAGAAGAAAAATTCAGACAGGTCCAAGCCGCTTATGAACAGTTGCAGAAGGAGCGAGGGTTTTAGGATAAAAGTGTTATATTTACAATTATAGTTAACATGCAGTTACTTATTTGTGTTATTAGTGTTTTCTAATTCAATTTATTATGAAACAGCTACTTTTTTTCGGTTTAATCATGTTTCAATCTATTGCCTTTTCACAAATAGAAATGGTGCCTGGAACTTATCAATTTAGCTTTGAAGGTTCCAATGGAACTTTTGGTGAAACAATCATTTTACATCCAAATGGAAGCTTTAATATCCATAGTGTAAAAAAGTTGGATGGTTCAAATCCACCGGAAATCAATGCTTACGGAAGAGGCACTTGGAAATTGGATAAAAAGATTGTTTATTTTACAGCCACTGATGCCGATTTTGATGCAAAATTCAATTTAAACTTGAATCATACCCAAGCACGATTTCATACAAAATCCCATCGAGATACTACTAATCGTGAGATGGCAACAACGATACAAATAATCAAATCCGATATATCTTGGTTAGTGGGAAGGAAGTTAATAAAGCAATAGGTCGCGCAATACAAAGCTTGAAATATGTTTTGATATCAACTAAAACTTTTTAACCCCTAAACAAAAAGAAATCGTCTTTCATGTCTTCTATTTGAGCGTCTTCATTTGTAATGATGTAATCGATTGCTTTAGACGTGAATTCATCTCCTTTTTGAGTTAGAGACACAATCTTGTTGTTAATTACAATCATGTTGTTTTTAAGCGCAAGATCCAGAACGGTTTTAGCCCTTACTTTTTGCCAATTGATATGTTCTTGAAGATGATTAACATGTCGTTCACGTTCTTCAGAATGATTTTTTAAATGAAGTAAAAAAGTTAACAACGAAACTTCAGTACGTTGTTGCTTTTCCCGATACATGACGGCAATTAAACCTTTGTTTGGTGCAAACAAATAGATAATTAAAAACAATATGCCCAACATGGTCGTGATGGAACCAGCAATGGAAGCATCCAACCAATGAGCTAACCAATAACCTGAAATAGCACTAAAAACACCAAAAGCTATTGCAAGTCCAAGCATTTTTTTTAAATCTGTGGTAAGTAAATAGGCACTTGCTGCAGGAGCAATCATTAAAGCCACGACCAGAATGGCTCCAACTGCATCGAAAGCACCAACGGTTGTTATAGATGCCATCGTCATTAATCCATAATGTATTAAAGCAGGCGAAAACCCTAAAGAAGCTGCCAGACCAGCATCGAACGTGCTTATTTTAAGTTCTTTAAAAAAAGCGATTAATAAGCCTATGGTTATGGCCAAGATGGTTCCAATAACCCATAAAGATTTTGGGCCTATATCAGCTCCTGCAATAATAAGCCTGTCAAAAGGAGCAAAAGCTAATTCGCCCAATAATACTGCATCCACATCTAAATGAATGTCGTTGGCATTTTTAGCGATTAAAATCACACCTATGCTAAACAGTGCAGGAAACACCAAGCCTATAGCTGTATCTTCTTTTACCAATCCTGTTTTTTGAATCCGTTCCACCAAAACAACTGTTATAATTCCTGTTAAGGCAGCCAATAAAATGAGTAAAGGGGAATTGAGGTCTTGTGTAATAAAAAAGCCAATAACAAGTCCTGGAAGAATGGAATGACTTATGGCATCACTAATCATGGCCATTTTTCTGAGTACTAAAAAAGTACCTGGAATAGCACAAGCAATAGCTACCAAGCTTGCAATTAATTGTATTTCTATTTGTGCACTATTCATCTTTTATAGCTTGTTGATTGTATAAATTGGCAGCAGTTTCAAAGCCTTTTTCTGTTAAACTCCACATGGTTCCATCTAAGGTCACATAATTTTTATCTACTAATTTTTGAAGGGTTTTGCGTGTATAGCCTTGAAAATTATTTAATATTTTTATGGTATGTGGATGCGAGATATCCTCGTGGGTCTCTGCAATGTGGTACATGAATGCCAGGGTTTTTTGCAGTTCTAGGTCACGTCTGTTTGCAATAAATCTAATTTGACTGAAAAGCAAGCCTCGACTAGGTGAAAAAATAAAGGAAAATATCACAAAAACAGAAGCAATTATAACAATTACAGGTCCTGTGGACAAATTGTTTTGACTGGCACTAATGGCAGTTCCCAAAACACCAGAAAATGCGCCAAAAACGGCAGCCAAAACCACCATCTTAGACAAGCTGTTTGTCCATTGCCTAGCAGCAGCAGCAGGAGCCAACAACATGGCGCTCATTAATACAACACCTACTGTTTGCAATCCCAAAACAATAGCCAAAACAATAAAAGATGTGATAAGGATATCAATGAAACTGGTGTTAAAGCCTAAGGTTTTTGCATAATCTGTATCAAACAAAAAGAGTTTGAACTCTTTCCAAAAGAACAACAAAACAAAGAGGCAAAGACCTGTAATAATTGCCATTAACCACACATCGCTTTCAACCAAAGTTGCTGCTTGACCAAACAAATATTTATCCAGTCCAGCTTGGTTGGCGTTTGGTTGTTTTTGGATGAATGTTAGCAATAGCATTCCAAATCCAAAAAATAAGGAAAGTATTAAACCTAAGGCTGTATCAGATTTTAAATGTGTTTTGGCAATAATGCCACGTATCCAAAAAGTTCCAATGAGACCACTTATCAATGCGCCAACAAGCAAGGTGTTGCTATCCTTGGATCCAGTAATTAAAAACGCGATGGCTATTCCGGGAAGTGCAGCATGAGAAATGGCATCTCCTAGTAAACTTTGTTTTCTCAATACGGCAAAACTACCAAGCATACCAGTAACGGCACCAAGAATAGCTGTTCCCAATGTGATGGTTCGTAAAGTGTAATCATTAAAAACCAGTTCTATGTATTCTTTCAAGTCCATTGTTTCTGTGAATGCAGGAATCTTGCCCTTTCTTCGCAAACATTTTTTATGTGTTTGTGTTTTTTATTATAATATCAATCAAGACATTTTCATTTGAGCATGCTTGTAAACTACGATTGTAAACCAACAACCAATCACTCTTGAATACTTACTTTATAATTGATACCGTAAGTTTTGGTTAAATTATCATCATTGAAAATGTCTTTAACAGGTCCAGTTGCTATTTTTTTTACATTTAAAAAAGTCACCCAATCAAAATATTCTGGAACGGTTTGTAAATCGTGATGGACCACAATCACAGTTTTTCCAGCTTTTCGTAAATCCTTTAAAATGTTAATAATGGCAACCTCAGTAGTGGCATCGACGCCTTGAAATGGTTCGTCCATAAAATAAATGGATGCGTTTTGTACCAAGGCACGAGCTAAAAAGATACGTTGTTGTTGGCCACCGGAAAGCTGACTGATCTGTCTACCTTTAAAGGGTAACATGCCCACTTTTTCCAAAGCCTCCAGAGCTGCTTTTTTTTCTTTTTGTCCTGGACGTTTAATCCATCCCAAACTGCCATAGGTTCCCATCATTACAACATCAAGGGCTGTGGTGGGAAAATCCCAATCCACACTTCCTTTTTGAGGCACATAGGCAACTAATTTGCGTTGTTCGTCATATGGTTTTCCATAAATGCTTACACTTCCAGCTATAGGTTTTAAGATGCCCAATATGGCTTTGATTAAGGTGGATTTTCCTGCACCATTTGGACCCACTATAGCCATAAGGACGCCTTCAGGAATTTCTAAGTCTATATCCCAAAGCACAGGCTTATAATTGTAGGCAACTGTTAAATCGTCTACTTGTACTGCTATATTTCCTGAGGAAAGAGGACTGCTTTTTTCTACTATCTTATTTTCCACTTATCCATTTTTTATAGATTCTTTGCTTAGCTCTAAATGATATATTTTTCAAATGGGTCTTATAATAAAAGCCTCAATATTCTGGTGAGAACTGAAAGCTTTTTGACTTATTTTAAAGCATTTACAATTGTATTCACATTGTATTGAAACATCCCAATATAGGTGCCTTCCATGCTTCCAGAATTTCCTAAAGCATCAGAATAGAGAGTACCTCCTATACTTACGTCATGACCTTTTGATGTTACAGCAGCTTGTAAAGCCTCAATGGTTCTTTTTGGTACAGAACTTTCCACAAATATGGCTTTTACTTTTTTATCAATAATAAAAGTTGCTAATTTTTGAACGTCTTGAACACCAGCTTCCGTTGCCGTTGATAAACCTTGCAATCCAACAACTTCAAAATCGTATGCTTTTCCAAAGTAGCTAAAAGCATCGTGAGCAGTTACCAAGATACGTTTTTCTTTAGGAAGTGTTTGGATGGTAGCTGTTATCTCTTTTTTTAGAACTTCTAATTTTTTAATGTAATTTTTAGCATTTGTTTCGTAGAACAACTTGTTTTCTGGGTCTGTTTTTGATAATTGGTCTGCAACATATTGCGTGATTTGAATCCAATAATCTATATTGAACCAAATGTGTGGATCGTAATTGCCAGGAAATAACTCTGATGCAATTAGGGTTGTTTTATCCAAAGCATCAGAAACCGCTATGGTTTTAATATTCTGACGACTCATTTTCTCGAAAACTTCAACTAATTTTCCTTCAAGATGAAGGCCTCCATAAAATATAATATCGGCATTGGCCAATTTTGAGACATCACCTTCGCTAGCCTTAAATAAATGAGGGTCGACACCAGAACCCATTAAACCTTGAACATTTATTTTTTTCCCACCTATATTTTTCACCAAATCGGTTATCATGGTTGTGGTAGTTACTATGTTTGGCTTGCCGTTGGTTGGTTGGTTGTTTTTGCAGCTCAAAACAGCTATAAAAGCAAATAGTATAAAGAGTTTTTTATTCATGGTTTTATTTCTTTTTAGTTGGTATTCTAAAGCTTTCTCCTGCACTTAACAATAAATCCGGTCCTTTGGTAATGCTTGTTCCAACAGTAGCATCTAATTGAAAGTTGTTAGATATTAAATAGGTAAAACCGGCATCCCACAGATGTTTGGCTTTACTGTTTTCTGGAAGATCCCCATATATTTCTATGTAGGCGCCTATTTTTTTATTTAAACTGTGCCCATAGGCTATTGTATAAGCATAAGAGGCTTCAGGAGAGTCGTTTCCCCAAGTGGCTCCAAGGTTGTAGGATAGGCTTGATTTTTCAGATAAGGTATGTGCAAAGGCAAACCTGAAATCTATTCCGGTGGTATTGGGTTTATAGTCTGATCCGGCCATAAATGGTAAATATAAATGACCTAATAGGGCTATTTCAGGAAACCAGTCTTTCTCTTTGGCAATACTTGTTTTTATTCCTAAAAGTAAAGGGTTAAATCCGCTTAATTTGTCTTTTGGGTTTTGACTATTCATTTTGGTTTCAACAAAATCCCAGCCCAAACGCAGTTCTAGATTATTAAGTAGGCCATATCGAACTAGGGTGGTGTTGTAAGTAACATATTCGGTTTTAATGCTGTAGTTGTTAAAACTCTCATAGGCAGCACCGGCTTCAAATTGCAAAAAACCTTTTGGAACCAGATTAGCAGATTCCGTTTGGTCCGGTCTATCTGTAGTAAGTGCTTCCATAACTTCCTTTTCTTGTGAAAAAGCCACCCATTTCACTACAAAAAATGCCATGCTTAAGGTGAGGTTTTTAGCTGGAAATTTCATTGACATATATAATATTTGTAAAATCTTCATTTAGTACAATGTTGTTATTTTTAATGGTGATTTGAGTCATTTTATTTTTACTGAATTGTTTGGTAACCAAAATGGGGTTTCCATATTTTAACCCATTTAAGGCACAAAAATCAAAAAATTCCTTATCGTCGCTCATAAGTCTTGAAATAACATATGTTTTTCCTTCTTGAGTATTTGAAAGTGCCATGGATGTGTCTATAGTTGTAATCTCCCCATTGGCATTAGGTATGGGGTCGCCATGAGGATCGAATTTAGGATTGCCTAAATACTCACTGATCCTATCGGCCAAGAAGTTGGAGGTAGCATGCTCCAAGAGTTCTGATTCCCTGTGTATTTCATGCAGTGACATGTCGAACAATTTAAATAACAAGGCTTCCCAGAGACGATGTTTCCTAATTACATTTAAAGCCATTTTTGTACCTTCATCTGTTAATTGAAGCGCTTGGTATTTTTCGTATTGCAACAGGTTTTTTGAAGCTAATTTTTTGGCCATATCAGTTGCTGCAGCATTGGAAATGCCAAGTTTTTTTGCAATGTTTCCTGGTTTGGTATCGTTCGAGTCGTTATTGTCATTTTTGTAAATGGCTTTTACAAAATTTTCTATGGCTACAGACATTTATTTGTGCTTTAAATTAAATTTAAGTAAGCTTAAATATTAATCAAAGGTAGCTAAATTAATGGTTTTGGCAAAAGAATTTGTAAATTCACAACGTAAAATTTTCGAGTTTAAATGAAACTTTATTTAATAGCCTTATTTGTTTTTTTATCAGGACACCTGGTTGCACAAGATTCAACTACTGTTGAGGTCCCAAAAATTTTAGCAAAGTTGCCTTTGGGAAAAACCTATACCTTAGACCAAGTTGAGCTTGTTTTTGTGGATGTATTGTCAGATTCGCGCTGCCCAAAAGATGTGACTTGTGTTTGGGCTGGTCAAGCTGTGGCTTTGGTTGAAGTATACAAGGACCAGGTTTTGATTGAAAGAAAAGAAGTTGTTTTTGACCCTGGAAAAAACACCAATTTAAACCTTAAGACCTTATGTGCTTATAAAGATCTAAGGGTTTTGGCCAATAACTTGTTGCCCTATCCAGAACAATCACAGGAAAAGATTAAAAAAGAGGCTTATTATTTGCAGCTGGAAATAAGTTATTAGTGACAGTTGTCGCAGTCGTGATTCCCAAAGTCTTTTTTCGATTTCGATTTTTTCCAAAAGAATTTCTTTACCAAAAATAGTAAGGCTAAAAAGAGCGCAGCAAAAGCCAAGATATTTTGAAACAAGTCATTCATATACTGTTTGTCGCTTTTTGGGTTGAAACCTTAAATTAATATTTGGTAGGTAATTAAAGCTACCACATAAGCAAAACCACTCATTAGCACCAACTGTAAAATGGGCCATTTCCAACTGTTGGTTTCCCGTTTTACTATGGCAAGTGTACTCATACACTGCATGGCAAAAGCATAAAAAAGCAACAAAGATATCCCAGAAGCAAAATTAAAGAGAGGTCCTCCTAAAATAGGATTTACTTCTCCAGCCATCCTGTTTTTTATGGTTTCTTCTTCGTCGCTACCAACGCTATAAATAGTTGCCAAGGTTCCAACAAAGACTTCTCTGGCAGCAAAGGAGCTTACAATGGCTATACCAATTTTCCAGTCGTAACCCAAAGGCCTTATAGCTGGTTCTATGGCTCTTCCTGTTAGGCCTATAAACGAATATTCCAATTTTTGAGATGCAATTTCGTTGTCCAATTCTTCTTGGGTTAAATTTTGGGACGCAAATTTTTCGGTTACAATTTCTTCAGCATTGTTAAACTGTTCGCCAGGTCCATAAGATGCTAAAAACCATAAGACAATTGAAATGGCCAAGATGATTTTTCCTGCTCCAAATACAAACGATTTGGTTTTTTCTACAACTGTCAATGCCACATTTTTCATTAAAGGCAATTTGTAATTTGGCATTTCAACAACAAAAAACGATTTGCTTTTAATTTTTAAAATTTTATTCAAAATCATGGCAGAAACCAAAGCAGCACCAAAACCAATTAGGTACAATAACATTAGGGTTAAAGCTTGATAGCCTAAACCAAGAAACCTTCCTTCAGGAATAACCAGCGAAATAATAATCAAATATACAGGTAGCCTTGCCGAGCAGGTGGTAAATGGTGTTACCAAAATAGTAATTAAACGTTCTTTCCAGCTTTCAATGTTTCTGGTAGCCATAATGGCAGGAATGGCACATGCTGTTCCCGAAATTAAAGGTACTACACTTTTTCCACTAAGTCCAAAACGTCTCATGCCACGATCCATTAAAAAGACCACACGACTCATGTAGCCGCTTTCTTCCAGTATGGAAATAAACAAAAATAAAAAGGCAATTTGCGGGATAAAAATAACAATGCCACCAAGACCAGGAATAATTCCTTCAGACAACAAATTGGTAAAGGTACCAGCCGGTAAGCTGTCTTTGGTCCATTCGCTTAAAGAGGCAAAGGTGGAATCTATAAAATCCATTGGCACAGCAGACCAATCGTAAATGGCCTGAAAAATGGTAAAAAGAATGACCAGAAAAATGGCATAACCCCAAACTTTATGGGTTAAAATCCTGTCCAGTCTAATGCGCAAATCCTTGGCAGTGCTTAGGTCTATGGTTTGACCTTTTTTAAGCGTATTGTTTATAAACTGATAGCGTTTTATGGTTTCTTTTTGCTGTAAACGTTTTAAATCGGCTTTGGTTTTCGTTTTAAAATCGGCAACAGCATCAATTTCATTTCTATCTGTTTTCCCAAAATTTACATCTTGTGTGATAACCAACCAAAGTTTGTAGAGTAATTGGTTGGGAAAGGCTTTTTGAAGGTTATCAAAATAGTCCTTATCTATTTCCGAAGCATTTAAGCAAGGTGTTGTTGAAAGGTCTTTATAATTAAAGATAAGTTCTTTTAAATTGTCAATCCCTTGTTTTTTTCTTGTGCTTACAAGGGCGATTTTGGTTTTAAGTTGCTCCTCTAAATATGGAATGTCTAAAGAAATACCTTTGTATTTCATTCTATCAGACATATTAATGACAAGAATGGTAGGTATTTCCAAATCTTTTATTTGTGTAAATAAAAGCAGGTTGCGTTTTAAGTTTTCAACATCACTAACCACAACTGCCACATCTGGAAAGTCTTTGTCGTTTTTATTTAAAAGCAATTCTATCACCACATTTTCATCCAGTGAAGAGGCGTTTAAACTATAAGTTCCAGGCAAATCTATAATATGGGCTTTAACACCACGAGGAAGTTTGCAAATACCTTCTTTTTTTTCTACAGTAATTCCTGGGTAGTTTCCAACTTTTTGGTTCAATCCGGTTAAGGAGTTAAAGACCGAAGTTTTCCCTGTGTTTGGATTTCCTATTAAGGCAACATTTATCTGCTTACTCATGGGTAATTTCTATTAAAATATGAATAGCAGTTTCTTTTCTAATGGCTAAGTGGGTTCCGTTAATGTTTAAGTACATAGGATCTGCAAAAGGTGCCATTTGAACAAGTTCAACTTCGTTTCCAGGCAAACAGCCCATTTCCAAGAGTTTTAAGGGAATGTAAATTGAAGAAACATCAGTAATGATGGCTCTTTCTCCTCGTTTAAGATGTGCTAGTGTTACTTGCAAGCTTATTTAGATTGATTTTAAAGAAGCAAAAATAAGGTAAAAAATCAGTCTAAAAAAATTGTGGACAAAAAACTATTTATATTCTTCTTTTAAGGTTTCAATATCTGCTATCAAGCGCGTAATATCTTCAGGGTTTGTACCATCGTAATAACCACGTATTTGACGTTTTTTATCTATAAGCATAAAGTTTTCGGTAT
This sequence comes from uncultured Xanthomarina sp., assembly GCF_963971605.1. Taxonomy (NCBI): domain Bacteria; kingdom Pseudomonadati; phylum Bacteroidota; class Flavobacteriia; order Flavobacteriales; family Flavobacteriaceae; genus Xanthomarina; species uncultured Xanthomarina sp. The sequence goes on along the minus strand of NZ_CAXATZ010000001.1, from coordinate 4,672 downwards.
GGATCATGTCGTATGCGTCACCATTGCCATCTGTTTTAACGGCCAAATAGCTTTTGCGTGCTAGTTGGTAAATTTGTTTTTTATCTCCAGTCACTAAGTTCCATTTGGCATCATTTACCCCTTTTTTAAGAGCATATTTTTTAAGTTGAGCTACAGAGTCAATTTCTGGGGTTACTGTATGTGAAAGCAACATCACATCTGGATCGTTAATGATTTCTTTTTGAATTTGTACCATATGGTCTGTCATGATTGGGCAAATGGTCTGGCAGGTTGTAAAGAAGAAATCGGCTACGTAAATTTTATCCTCATAAGTGTTTTGTGTGATGGTTTCACCATTTTGATTGGTTAAACTGAAATCGGCAATTTTATGATACTTCTTTTTATATTGAATGGTGCTATCTACCATTTCGGTATTTACCATAGCGGGTTGATAAATAGGCAAAGGCTTGTAAACATCAAAAATGTTATAGATAATTGAAACGATTATGATGGAAAGAACTGCAAAAACAATAGCGAAGTACTTATAATCTTTGAAAAATGAAAGCATGCACTCTAATTTTGAAACTTTTATGTAAGATTTATTTGCAAAAATACGACAGATAAGTGTTTAATTAGGTATTTTTAACATCTAAATATGTTATTGTGAAAAAAATATTTATCTACAGTTTTATCATTTTACCTTTTATTACGTTTGGGCAGGATTTTAAGGAATCCATGGAGTTGATTCGGGAAGCCGAAACAAAAGCAGCCTTAAACAGGATGCTTCAAAGGGTAAACTTAAATACAGGCAATTATGATGTAAAATATCATCGATTGGAATTTAATGTAAATCCATCACAAGCATTTATATCTGGCGATGTGACCACATATTTTGAGGCAAAAGAAAACTTGACAGATGTTACTTTTGAATTGACACAAAACATGGTTGTTTCGCAAGTGTTACAACGTGGAAACCCACTTTCCTTTGTTCAAAATACAGATGATGAATTGGTTATTACCTTGGACCAGGTTCAAAACACTGGAGTTTTGGATTCCTTAACCATTAGTTATTCTGGAAATCCCATAAGTTCCGGGTTTGGTTCTTTTGAGCAAAGTACCCATAATGGAGATCCAATAATCTGGACACTTTCTGAGCCTTATGGAGCTAAAGGATGGTGGCCTTGTAAACAGGATTTAATTGATAAAATAGACAGTATAGATGTTTATATTACCACTCCAGTAAACAATCCTTCAAACGAGGAATACATAGCTGTGGCCAATGGGTTGGAACAAAGTCAAACCATCAATGGGAGCAATAAAACCACACATTTTAGGCATCAATATCCTATTCCAGCTTATTTGGTGGCTATTGCTGTTACCAATTATTCGGTGTATACCCATACTGTGCCAAATAATGGAAATCCGTTTGAAATTGCAAACTATGTCTATCCGGAAAATTTGGTTTCGGCTCAAGCCAGTACGCCTATAACCGTGGATATTATGAATCTTTTCACCAATTTGTTTGAAGAATACCCATTTGCCAACGAAAAATATGGGCATGCCCAATTTGGTTGGGGAGGTGGTATGGAGCATACCACAGTCTCTTTTATGGGGAGTTTTGGGAGAAACCTGATTGCTCACGAATTGGCGCACCAATGGTTTGGCAACAAAGTTACCTGTGGAAGCTGGAAAGACATTTGGTTGAACGAAGGCTTCGCCACCTATTTATCTGGATTGGTTGTTGAAAATATAGATGGGAACAACTCTTTTATTAATTGGAAACAATCGTTAAACAATTCCATAACCTCTCAAAGTGGAGGAGCGGTTTACCTTACGGATACTGATACTTTAAGTGTGAGTAGAATTTTTAGTGGCAGATTAAGTTATAATAAAGGAGCCATGGTAACACATATGCTTCGAAAAAAACTGGGAGATGCTACTTTTTTTCAAGGCATGCAAAATTATTTAAGCGACACCAATTTATCTTATGATTATGCCAAAACAGAAGATTATAAAACTGTTATGGAAACAACCAGTGGACAAGATTTAACAGAGTTTTTTAACGATTGGATTTATAATCAAGGTTATCCAAGTTATAACATAGAGTGGAACCAGCCAAATGCAAGTCAAATTAGGATATCCATTTCCCAAACTCAAAGCCATCCTTCTGTTTCTTATTTTGAAGCACCTGTTCCCATAAGGGTATTAGGGACCTCAGGAGAAGTCTTGGATCTTGTTTTAAACAATACTACCAATAACGAAATGTTTTTAAGGGCAGTTACTTTTCCAGTGGATACCATTCTTTTTGATCCAGAATCAGATTTAATCTCCAGAAACAATACGGTTTCTTTAAGTGTGAATGCTTTTGAATTAGACAATCAGTTTACTATTTACCCCAATCCAACTTCTCAGGAAATAACCATAACAAAGCCTGAGAGTTTAACTGTCCATAAAATCAATGTTTACAACACCTTAGGTCAGCTATTAATTACAACGCCATGGTCTAATACAGTAGATTTGTCAACTTTATCTAATGGATTGTTTTTTGTGCAATTAGAAACAAATCAAGGTGTAATTAATAAATCCGTGTTAAAAAACTAGGGATTGCATTGGGAATAGTTTTCTAAATGATGCTAAAACACTACTTTTGCAAATTAATTTACATTAGAGAAGAATTTACATGGAATTTGTTATAAAAATATCTCAATTTTTATTGAGCCTTTCATTATTGATTGTTTTGCACGAATTAGGACATTTTATTCCTGCCAAACTTTTTAAAACCCGAGTAGAAAAATTTTATCTGTTTTTCGATGTTAAATTTTCTTTGTTCAAGAAAAAAATAGGCGATACCGTTTATGGAATTGGCTGGTTGCCTTTAGGAGGTTATGTTAAGATATCTGGTATGATAGACGAAAGCATGGACAAAGAACAAATGGCGCAACCACCACAACCTTGGGAGTTTCGCTCCAAACCTGCTTGGCAACGTTTAATTATCATGCTTGGTGGTGTGACCGTAAATTTTTTATTGGCCATTTTGATATATATAGGAATGAGCTATTTTTATGGAGACAGAATTTTGCCTAACGAGAATATTAAAGATGGGGTTTTGGTTGAAAGCACTGTCGCCAACAAAGCAGGTCTTTTAACAGGAGATAAAATTATATCGGTTGATGGGGAACCTATTGAAGACTTTTCTCAAATTTCAGAAAAAGTGTTGTTTGGTAAAAACATCACCATAGAAAGAGATGGACAACAGTCCACGGTTACATTGCCAGAGGATTTTTTAGCACAGCTAATAGATTCCAACGAAAAGAAATTTATAGACCTAAGGATGCCTTTTGTTATTGCTGAAGTACCAGATTCTTCTTTCAACAAAGGAACTGGAATACAAAAAGGAGATATTATTACAGGGTTTAATGATAAAAAAACAAAGTATATAGATGAGGTAATCCCAGCATTGGAAACTTTTAAGGGACAACAGGTTCAAGCTACTGTATTAAGGGATAATAAAGAGCTACAAATACCATTGACCATTAGTGAAGAAGGTAAATTGAGTTTGGTGTATGCCTCTGGAGCAACTCCAGAAACCTTGGAAGCCTTGGGTTACTATAAATTTGAAACCAAAAAATATGGATTTTTTGAAGCCATACCAGTTGGATTTGTAAAGACCAAGGAAAAACTGTCTTCATACATCACACAAGTAAAAGCCATTTTTACACCTAGTACTGGAGCCTATAAAGGTGTTGGCGGGTTTAAAGCTATTTACGATATCTTTCCAAACTATTGGAGTTGGCAGGTGTTTTGGAACATTACAGCCTTTTTATCCATTATGTTAGGCTTTTTAAATTTATTGCCAATTCCAGCATTGGATGGAGGTCATGTTATGTTTTTGCTTTACGAAATGGTTTCAGGAAGAAAGCCTGGAGATAAATTTTTGGAGTATGCCCAAATGGTTGGTTTTATCATTTTAATAGCTTTGGTTTTGTTTGCAAATGGCAACGATATTTTTAAAGCTATTTTTAATTAAATTTTTTTAAATATAGTTTGTAGTAATTAATAATTAAATTATATTTGCGCTCGCAAAAGCGAAAAAACACTCCTCCTTAGCTCAGTTGGTTAGAGCATTTGACTGTTAATCAAAGGGTCCTTGGTTCGAGCCCAAGAGGGGGAGCTTAATAAAAGAAAGCCCTTACAGAGATGTAGGGGCTTTTTTGGTTTTATGATTATGATACCTTGTGTTTACATATTACAATCCAAACAATTGAATCGGTTCTACATTGGTTACAGTTCCAATATAGATTTAAGATTGGAATTCCATAAACATCCAGACACAAGAAAATTTACAAGCAACGCAAAAGACTGGATTTTATATTACAAGATAGACTGTACCACAAAATCGCAAGCATTGGCCATTGAGGCACATATCAAGCGAATGAAGAGCAAAGTCTATATAGTCAACCTAATAAAACATCCAGAGATCACTACAAAACTTCTAGAGAAGTATCGTGACTGTTAATCAGAGTCCCGAAAGCTTTCGGGATTGGTTCGAGCCCATTGCTTGTCCCGATTCCTATCGGGAAGGGGAGCTTAACAAAAGAAAGCCCTTACAGAGATGTAGGGGCTTTTTTGGTTTTATGGTTATGATACCTTGTGTTTACATATTACAATCCAAACAATTGAATCGGTTCTACAT